>NZ_CBFFRJ010000013.1:0-61777 GCF_965644225.1 Phytobacter sp. V91
CATACAGCTCAGCTAAGGTAAGGCTAATACAGATAAGGACTCCACTGAACCCCACCGATTAAATCGCACCTTCCTTAGATTTTACTGCCATCAATGGATAGATTTCGCCATCGTAGCTTAGCTCTCCATACTGGATAACGTCATAGACAGACTTGATAGTTTCCAGTGCATCAAGCACGTCGTTCTGATAGCTACGAAAGCGAGTCTGACATTTCCGCCACTGCTGGAGTTCAGATTCTGTCCAGGGCTGGCCTGGTGTACCTATGTGGTAAGCCTGCTGTTCCGTCATAAAATGCTCATTGAATTGGATTTTAGGGATGTTCACATGTTTACATCACGACCTCATTATTTGTTGTATGGGGTTAATGTGAAGTAATTTTTCCCTGCATCACCAGAATAAATGTCATCATTCAATTTTTCATTGATGTTTTGCTTTGCAATATATTTCTTATATTCTTTTTTGTTTGCTGTGAAATCAGACTTTAATGTTAATCCACAAAATACGATTTGAGGATCTTTTGTATTGATGTATTTTTCAACAACCAATTCTTTGGCTAATTTCTTGTCCGGGTAATTGTTTTTTATTTCTGTCGGGAATATTCCCGCCCCAATATCGCCAGCCATTTTTCTTAGATCCTCAGCCTGACTTTTGAAATAGTTACTAAGATCCTGAATAGATGTTATTTTTACCGTTGATTTATTACTGTCCACACTGCTTTGTGGCATGCGGGCAAGTTCAGATGCAGAAAGTATATAATCCCCAGGAAGTATATAGAAATCTCTTGTGCTACTTTTGTAAACAATATAATCCTTCGATGAGGGTTCTTTATTTCTGGCTTCGGATGGGCAAAAGTTTTGATAGTCCTCTAGTTTAAAGGTGGATTGTTTATTTTCAGGGGATGAAGCGCATCCAGTGAGTAGTAACATAAATAATAAATGTTTTTTTATTTTCAATTGAGTGCCTGCTGTTGAGTTTGGTTTTTCTGACATCAAAGTTATTAATAACAATCATATTACAATAACCATTCATATTATCAATATTTTTATTGGAAAAACAAACCAGAACAATTCTTTGCTGACAGATTATTCACCGATTTTGTTTTGGGGGATTCGATACTCATAATCTGCTGCAGGGTATGATTGGTATCGGCACCTCCCGCAACCCACAATCAATGCTATTATCCCGCCCTGATACCTAACCCGTACTGACACAGGCGTTGGCCCTGGGAGTGACTGATGAACGAAGAAATACCTCTGAAATATTATGATATCGCGGATGAGTACGCGACGGAGGCTGATAAGCCGGTGAGTGATGCGGAGCGCGATGCCCTTGCCCGCTATTTCCAGCTGTTGATAACCCGCTTAATGAATAACGAAGAAATCAGCGAAGAAGCCCAGAGCGAAATGGCGAAAGATGCTGGTATTGATCCACAACGTATTGATGATATTGCCAATTTCCTCAACCAATGGGGTAATGAGGAGTAACAAAAATGCCCGATAGCGCAGGCTTATCGGGCATCGTGTTTTAATAACAAACCTGTTTAATCTTCAGCCAGCCGTTTGTACTGCGCAAAGCGCGCTTTGGCATCTTCTTCCGTCTGGCTGAACAACCTGTCTGCCAGCTCCGGTGAGGTACGGCCCAGCGAGGCGTAACGCACTTCCCCCATCAGGAAGTCGCGGAAATCCTCTTCCGGCTCTTCGGAATCGAGGATAAACGGGTTTTTGCCTTTTGACAGCAACAGCGGGTTGTAGCGCCACAGGTGCCAGTAACCGGCCTCCACCGCCCGTTTGGCTTCGCGCATGCTCTGGCCCATGCCTTTTTTTAACCCGTGGTTGATGCAGGCGGCATAAGCAATCACCAGCGACGGCCCTGGCCAGGCTTCCGCTTCGGCGATCGCCCGCAGGGTCTGGGCTTTGTCGGCGCCCATCGCAACCTGGGCGACATACACATTGCCGTAGCTCACCGCCATCATCCCCAGATCCTTTTTACGCGTACGTTTGCCTTCAGCGGCAAATTTGGCAATCGCCGCCACCGGTGTGGATTTTGATGACTGCCCGCCGGTATTGGAATAGACCTCGGTATCAAACACCAGCACGTTGACGTCTTCGCCTGAGGCCAGCACATGATCCAGCCCACCAAAGCCAATATCGTAGGCCCAGCCATCCCCGCCGAAAATCCACTGTGAGCGTTTGGCAAAATAGTCCTGATTGTCATACAGCCGGTTGAGCAGCGGGTCTTCGCCCTTCTCTGCTGCCAGCAACTGACTTAAAGCTTCTGCCCGCTGACGGGTGCCCTCACCCAGATCTTTATGTTCAAGCCAGGCACGCAATGCGCCCTGCAAGCCCTCGCTCAGCGGTTGTGTGAGCGCATCCATCGCATCACTGGCCAGTTGCTCGCGCACCGCGCGGCCACCGAGCATCATGCCCAGCCCAAACTCGGCGTTATCTTCAAACAAAGAGTTGGCCCAGGCCGGGCCCTGGCCCTTATGGTTAGTGGTCCATGGAATAGATGGCGCGCTGGCCCCCCAGATGGATGAGCACCCGGTGGCATTGGCCACCATCATCCGGTCGCCAAACAGCTGGGTCACCAGCCGGGCATACGGCGTTTCGCCACAGCCTGCGCAGGCACCGGAAAATTCCAGCAGCGGGGTTTCAAACTGGCAGCCTTTCACCGTAGTTTTGCTGAATGGGTTTTCCTTCGGCACCAGCGCCAGAGCATGGTCCCACACCGGGATCATATGACGCTGGCTGTCCAGCGGCTGCATGGCCAGGGCCTTACCTTTTGACGGGCAGATATCCACACAGTTGCCGCAGCCGGAGCAATCCAGCGGCGACACTGCCAGATGGTACTCATAGGTTTTCGCCCCCTGCGCCGCTTTACTCAGCAGTTCTGCGGGTGCAACGTCACGCTCTTCGCTGGTGAGCAGCGCCGGGCGAATCGCCGCATGCGGGCAGATAAATGCGCACTGATTACACTGAGTACACCCCTCCGGCTGCCAGACCGGAACCTGCATCGCAATGCCGCGTTTCTCCCACGCTGAGGTGCCTGGCGGGAAGGTGCCATCCTCCATACCGATAAAGGCGCTGACCGGCAGTTTGTCGCCCGTCTGGCGGTTCATCGGCTCCAGAATATTACGAATAAAGTCCGGCATCAGTTTGCTGCTGGTCTCTTCGTCATCTTCAACGAATGCCCAGTGGTCCGGCACAATAATCTCCTGCAAGGCATCCATCCCCAGGTCGATGGCGGAATTATTCATATCCACCACGTTCTGCCCTTTGCTGCCGTAGGATTTCACCACCGCTTTTTTGAGGTGCGCCGAGGCAGTTTTGGCATCAATGATATCGGTGAGTTTAAAAAAAGCCGCCTGCATCAGCATATTAAAACGCCCGCCAAGCCCGAGTTTACGGGCAATATCCACCGCGTTGAGGGTATAAAAACGTACCCCCTGGCGGGCGATAATGCGTTTCATCTTGTTGGGCAGATTTTGCTCCACCTCTTCTCCAAACCAGGTGCAGTTGAGCAGGAAAATTCCGCCGGGGTTAATCCCGTCCAGCAGATCATATTTGTCCACATAGGACTGCTGCGAACAGGCAATAAAATCGGCGTTGTGAATCAGATACGGCGAGGTAATGGGCCGCTTGCCAAAGCGCAGATGCGACATCGTAATCCCGCCGGATTTTTTCGAGTCATAGGCAAAGTAGGCCTGGGCGAACATCGGCGTGGTGTCGCCGATGATTTTGATGGCGTTCTTGTTAGCGCTCACCGTACCGTCTGAACCTAATCCCCAGAATTTACAGGCGGTAATGCCCTCGCGGGAGACGTGAATGTCATAAGCAGGAACCGGCAGCGACGTGTGGGTCACATCGTCGAAAATCCCCACCGTAAAGCCGTCCATCGGCAGCGGTTTTTTCAGGTTTTCAAAGACGGAGACAATATGCCAGGGCAGTACATCCTTACCGCCAAGCGCGTAGCGCCCCCCAACAATCAGCGGCGCGTCTTCGTGGTGGTAAAAGGCATTTTTGACATCCAGACACAGAGGCTCGGCCTGGGCGCCCGGCTCTTTGGTTCGGTCGAGCACGGCAATGCGTTTAACGCTTTTCGGGATCCGGGCAAAGAAATGGGCCAGCGAGAAAGGCCGGAACAGATGAACCGAGAGCAGGCCGACTTTCTCGCCGCTGTCGATCATCGCATCGACCACCTCCTGGATGGTGTCGCACACTGAACCCATGGCGATAATCATCTGCTCGGCGTCCGGCGCGCCGTAATAGTCGAACAGATGATACTCGCGCCCGGTCAGGCGATAAATATCCGCCATATAGCCTTCCACAATCTCCGGCAGAGCCTGGTAGAAACGGTTTGAGGCTTCGCGCTCCTGAAAGTAGATATCCGGGTTTTGCGCCGTACCGCGGATAACCGGATGGTCCGGGTTCAGAGCATTACGGCGAAAACGGTTAAGCGCATCCTGGTCCACCAGCGGGGCCAGCTCCTCCTGCGCCAGCACTTCGATCTTCTGAATTTCATGGGAGGTACGAAAACCGTCAAAGAAGTTAATAAAAGGCACCCGGCCTTTAATGGCCGCCAGATGGGCCACGGCGGATAAGTCCATCACCTGCTGGACATTGTTCTCGGCCAGCATCGCACAACCGGTCTGGCGGACGGCCATCACATCCTGATGATCGCCAAAAATGTTCAGTGAGTTGGTGGCCAGCGCCCTGGCGCTGACGTGAAACACCCCCGGCAGTAGTTCCCCGGCAATTTTGTACAGATTGGGGATCATCAACAGCAGCCCCTGAGAGGCGGTGTAGGTGGTGGTGAGCGCCCCGGCCTGCAATGCGCCATGTACCGCCCCCGCCGCCCCGGCTTCGGACTGCATTTCCATTAAACGCACCGGCTGACCAAACAGGTTTTTCTTCCCCTTCGCTGCCCATTCGTCAACGTTCTCAGCCATAGGGGTGGACGGTGTGATGGGATAAATCGCCGCGACATCAGTAAAGGCATAAGAGATCCAGGCCGCCGCAGCGTTGCCATCCATTGTTTTCATCTTTCCGGACATTTCTCGTTCCCCGAATGTGAGAGGCATTGTTACTACCACCCATGGCAGCAACCCGTGATACCCCTGCGTTGCACAGCCTGTGCCATATCGAAAAAATGTGAATTATTCCTTTAATTACAGACAATTAGTCTTATGTGTCTTGATGTGCACAATCCGACATTGGGTGGAACAAGACAGGGGAAACGACATCCTGTTGAACTGCCAACAAAGTGTCACTCCACATGTCTGGCTGCCCGGTGGAGGGTTGAATTGTCCTGTTTGCAACAATTGGTCTGTCTATTGTTCAGCCTTTGTTATGCCGTTGACAGCAGCGATTTTTAGATAATCAATAAAATCAATGAATTAATGATTCTGGCATGGCTGGTACGTTCCCTGCACTTATTAACGGGCAAACACACAAACAGGAGAACACACCATGACCATGCGTCAATGCGCCATTTATGGCAAAGGTGGGATCGGCAAATCCACCACCACGCAAAACCTCGTCGCCGCGCTGGCGGAGATGGGTAAGAAAGTGATGATCGTCGGTTGCGATCCCAAGGCCGACTCCACCCGTCTGATCCTGCACGCAAAAGCGCAGAACACCATTATGGAGATGGCCGCTGAAGTCGGCTCTGTCGAAGATCTGGAGCTGGAAGATGTGCTGCAAATCGGTTACGGCGGCGTGCGTTGTGCAGAGTCCGGCGGCCCGGAGCCAGGCGTGGGTTGTGCAGGTCGCGGCGTTATCACCGCCATCAACTTCCTTGAAGAAGAAGGCGCTTACGTCAGCGATCTCGATTTTGTCTTCTACGATGTGCTCGGCGACGTGGTATGCGGCGGTTTCGCCATGCCAATTCGTGAAAACAAAGCCCAGGAGATCTACATCGTCTGCTCCGGCGAAATGATGGCGATGTATGCCGCCAACAACATTTCCAAAGGCATTGTGAAGTACGCCAAGTCCGGCAAAGTGCGCCTCGGCGGGCTGATTTGTAACTCCCGTCAGACTGACCGTGAAGACGAGCTGATTATTGCGCTGGCGGAAAAACTGGGTACCCAGATGATCCACTTCGTCCCGCGTGACAACATCGTGCAGCGCGCGGAAATTCGCCGTATGACCGTTATCGAGTACGACCCGACCTGTAACCAGGCCGACGAATACCGCACGTTAGCCAACAAGATCGTCAACAACACCAAAATGGTGGTTCCGGTCCCCTGCACCATGGATGAACTGGAAGAGCTGCTGATGGAATTCGGCATTATGGATGTGGAAGACACCAGCATCATCGGTAAAACCGCCGCCGAAGAAAACGCGGCCTGAGAAGGCATGCCATAAGGAACATTACGATGAGCAATGCAACTGGCGAGCGTAATCTGGAACTTATCCAGGAAGTACTGGAAATTTTCCCGGAGAAAACGCGTAAAGAACGCAGAAAGCACATGATGGTGACCGACCCGGAGATGGAAAGCGTCGGGAAATGCATCATTTCCAACCGCAAATCCCAGCCTGGGGTGATGACCGTGCGCGGCTGTGCTTATGCGGGATCCAAAGGTGTGGTATTCGGGCCAATCAAGGATATGGCCCATATTTCCCACGGCCCGGTGGGCTGTGGGCAATATTCCCGTGCCGGACGACGTAACTATTTTACCGGCGTCAGCGGAGTTAACTCCTTTGGCACCCTCAACTTCACCTCTGATTTTCAGGAGCGCGATATCGTCTTCGGCGGCGATAAAAAGCTCACCAAACTGATTGAAGAGATGGAAGAGCTGTTCCCGCTGACCAAAGGCATCTCTATTCAGTCTGAGTGCCCGGTCGGCTTGATTGGCGATGACATTTCAGCCGTGGCTAACGCCAGCCGCAAGGCACTGAATAAACCGGTGATCCCGGTACGCTGCGAAGGTTTTCGCGGTGTCTCCCAGTCACTGGGTCACCATATCGCCAACGACGTCATTCGTGACTGGGTGCTGGATAACCGCGAGGGAAAACCCTTCGAATCCACCCCCTATGATGTGGCGATCATTGGCGACTACAACATCGGCGGCGACGCCTGGGCATCGCGCATTCTGCTTGAAGAGATGGGGCTGCGCGTAGTGGCGCAGTGGTCCGGCGACGGCACCCTGGTGGAAATGGAGAACACCCCATTCGTCAAGCTGAACCTGGTGCACTGCTACCGCTCGATGAACTATATCTCCCGCCATATGGAAGAGAAACACGGTATTCCGTGGATGGAGTACAACTTCTTCGGCCCGACCAAAATTGCCGAATCGCTGCGTAAAATCGCCGAGCAGTTTGATGACACCATTCGCGCCAATGCGGAAGCGGTGATCGCCAGGTATCAGGCGCAGAACGACGCGATTATCGCCAAATATCGCCCGCGCCTCGAAGGCCGCAAAGTCCTGCTCTATATGG
This sequence comes from Phytobacter sp. V91, assembly GCF_965644225.1. NCBI lineage: Bacteria > Pseudomonadati > Pseudomonadota > Gammaproteobacteria > Enterobacterales > Enterobacteriaceae > Phytobacter > Phytobacter sp. V91. The sequence continues at coordinate 7,441 of NZ_CBFFRJ010000013.1, forward strand.
GCGGCCTGCGTCCGCGTCACGTAATTGGCGCTTATGAGGATCTGGGGATGGAGATCATCGCTGCGGGCTATGAATTTGCCCACAACGATGATTACGACCGGACCCTGCCGGACCTGAAAGAAGGCACATTGTTGTTTGATGACGCCAGCAGCTATGAACTGGAAGCCTTTGTAAAGGCGCTAAAACCGGATCTTATCGGCTCAGGTATCAAGGAAAAATACATTTTCCAGAAAATGGGTTTTCCGTTCCGCCAGATGCACTCCTGGGATTACTCAGGCCCGTACCACGGCTATGACGGCTTTGCCATCTTTGCCCGCGATATGGACATGACGATCAACAACCCGGCGTGGAATGAACTGACGGCGCCCTGGCTGAAAACTGCCTGAATATTATCCTGACATCCCGTTAGTTCACCGATTTGTGGCGCGGGAGGAGACCATCATGAGCCAGACTGCTGAGAAAATAGTCACCTGTCATCCTTTGTTTGAACAGGAAGAGTACCAGACGCTGTTTAGCAATAAACGCGGCATGGAGGAAGGGCACGACGCGAAACGCGTGCAGGAAGTGTTTGAGTGGACAACCACTGCGGAATACGAAGCGCTGAACTTTAAGCGTGAAGCACTGACCATCGATCCGGCGAAAGCCTGCCAGCCGCTGGGTTCGGTACTGTGTTCGCTGGGGTTCGCCAATACGCTGCCCTATGTGCACGGTTCCCAGGGATGTGTGGCCTACTTCCGCACCTACTTTAACCGCCATTTTAAGGAGCCGATCGCCTGCGTTTCCGACTCCATGACCGAAGATGCGGCGGTGTTCGGCGGCAACAACAACCTCAATGCCGGGTTAGAAAACGCCAGTACGCTGTATAAGCCGGAGATTGTGGCGGTCTCGACCACCTGCATGGCGGAAGTCATTGGCGATGATTTACAGGCCTTTATTGCCAACGCCAAAAAAGACGGTTTTATCGACGCCGCCATTCCGGTGCCTTATGCCCACACGCCGAGCTTTATCGGCAGCCATATCACCGGCTGGGACAACATGTTCGAAGGTTTTGCCCGCACCTTTACCGCTGATTACGAGGCCCAGCCCGGTAAACTGGCGAAGCTGAATATGGTGACCGGGTTCGAAACCTATCTCGGCAATTTCCGGGTACTGAAACGGATGATGGCGCAGATGGATGTGCCGTGCAGCCTGCTTTCCGATCCGTCTGAAGTGCTCGACACACCGGCTGATGGTCACTACCGCATGTACGCGGGCGGCACCACCCAGCAGGAGATGCGCGATGCGCCGGATGCTATCGATACCTTACTGTTGCAGCCCTGGCATCTGGTGAAAACCAAAAAAGTGGTCCAGGAGCAGTGGAATCAACCGGCCACCGAGGTGCAAATCCCAATGGGGCTGACCGGCACCGACGAGTTGCTGATGACGGTCAGCGAGTTGACCGGCAAGCCCATTAGCGACGAACTGACGCTGGAGCGTGGTCGGCTGGTGGATATGATCCTCGATTCCCATACCTGGCTGCACGGCAAATCCTTTGGCCTGTACGGCGATCCGGATTTTGTGATGGGGCTGACCCGCTTCCTGCTGGAGCTGGGCTGCGAGCCGACGGTGATCCTTTGCCATAACGGCAGCAAACGCTGGCAGAAAGCGATGAAAAAAATGCTGGAAGCCTCGCCGTATGGTCAGGAAAGCGAAGTGTTTATCAACTGCGATCTGTGGCATTTCCGTTCGCTGATGTTCACCCGCAAACCGGACTTTATGATTGGCAACTCTTACGGCAAGTTTATTCAGCGCGACACCCTGGCCAAAGGCGAGCAGTTTGAAGTCCCGCTGATCCGTTTAGGCTTCCCGTTGTTTGACCGTCACCACCTGCACCGCCAGACCACCTGGGGTTATGAAGGGGCGATGAATATCGTGACCACCCTGGTTAATGCGGTACTTGAGAAGGCCGATCGGGAGACAATCAAACTGGGCAAAACCGATTACAGCTTCGATCTTGTGCGTTAACCACCCTGAACCAACCACCACGCGCCCCGCCATGTGCGGGGCCGTAAGGAGAAACTATGCCAGTAGTCATCTTTCGTGAACGTGGGCCGGATCTGTGGTGTTACATCGCCAAACAGGATCTTGAGGCCAAAGTGATCGCCATCGAACATGACACCCCGGAAAGCTGGGGTGGCGCTATTTCTCTGGAGGGAGGACGCCAGTACTTCGTCAATCCCCAGCCTGGTCGTCCGTCATTTCCCATCAGTCTGCGCGCCACGCGCAGCGCCCTGCTTTGAGGAGAAGGCGATGAATGAAAACGATACGCTGTTCTGGCGCATGTTAGCGCTGTTCCAGTGCCTGCCTGAGTTGCAACCGGCGCAAATTCTGGCCTGGTTAAGCGGCGAAAGCGATGACGCCTTAACGCCGCAGCGCCTTGCGTCGCTTGATGTGCGCAAACTGGAAGCCTCATTTCCGTCGGAAACGGCGATTATGTCCCCGGCCCGCTGGCTGCGGGTAAAAGAGTGTCTGCGCGGGAAGCTGCCGGGGCATTTGCAAAAACAGGCGCCAGCCCGTCGCCCGCAGCTGCTGGCGGCCTTCTGCTCGCAGGACGGGCTGCTGATTAACGGTCATTTTGGCCAGGGGCGTCTGTTTTTTATCTATGCGTTTGATGATAACGGCTGCTGGCTGCATGATTTACGCCGCTACCCTTCAGCACCCCAGGATAAAGAGGCCAATGAAGTGCGGGCGCAGCTGCTGCATGACTGCCATCTGCTGTTTTGCGAAGCCATCGGCGGCCCGGCGGCGGCGCGCCTGATCCGCCATAATATCCATCCGATGAAGGTCTCTCCGGGCATGTCCATCCCCGCCCAGTGTGAAGCCATCAAAACCTTACTGACCGGTCGTCTGCCGCCCTGGCTGGCGAAGCGTCTTGAAAAAGCCAACCCGCTGGAAGAACGGGTTTTCTGACCTGCGTTGATCCCCTGTTTTCGCCTGTGTGTACAGGGGATCTTTTTCGGCTTAATGCTTAACTGTGCCTGGCAAAGACAAGGGCGCTCTCCAGCATCGTTTTCAGCGTTTTTTGCATGCTGGCCGCCCGTTTCGCATCCCATTCCCATGGGGGAACTTCATGCATATAAGCACTTTGCGTGAGTTCCATCTGCAGGGTATGAATCCCCTGTTGCCGATCCGAATAATGACGGGTGATATAGCCGCCTTTATAGCGACCGTTATTTACCGCAGTGAACAGCGTGCTCTGCTGGGCAATTTGCGTAATCTGTTGCTCAAGCTGTTCATCGCAGCTCGAACCGCTATTGGTCCCAATATTGAAGTCCGGCAATATTCCACTAAAGAATTGTGGCAAAACCGAGCGAATTGAATGCGCATCCCACATCACGACGCGGGGAAATTCAGCCCGCAACTCAGTCAGCGTGTCCTGAAGCTTGTCATGCCAGGGCTGCCAGTACAGCTCGCGGCGACGGGCGATCTCCGCAGGATCGGGCTCATAACCCGACAGATAAATATCGCCGCCATCAAACCGGTTCACCGGGCACAATCCCGTGGTCGCCTGGCCCGGATAGAGAGACTCCCCGGTCGGCGGGCGGTTAAGATCGACGACATAACGCGACCATTTGGCCTGTAAAATGGATGCCCCCAACTCCCGGGCGAAGGTGTACAGTTTTTCTATATGCCAGTCGGTATCGGGCACGGTGCGAGCCTCTGGCGTCAGACGCCCGGCAATATCCTCCGGGACAGCCGTTCCCACATGCGGCATCGTGATAAATAAGGGCGCGGTTCCACGATGAAAAATGTAATCTTCACTTTCTGTCATGATTATTCCTTGATAGAACGGGCAAGCACATGCTGGCGGATTGCCGCAATGTCTTCCTGCTGTTTTGACGTTGCCATGCTCGCCGCCTGATAACGCCGCGTTCCACGGGTCCAGACCTGTTTGATGGCCGATTGCCGCGAACTGGCAAAAATATGGGCTGCCAGCACATGCTCTGCAGCAAGGCCAGCCAGCGCGGGATGCGTGGCATCAAGTTCAATAAAATCAGCACACTGACCGATTGCTAAGCCGGAAATTGACCGCCCCGACGCCTGTGCGCCGCCCTGTAATGCTTTGCGGTAGAGGTAGCTGGCAACATCAGGCTCGCGCTCATCGCAGCAGATATTTCGCTTGTGGTGCATCAGCCGCTGCGAATACTCAAGTTGCAGCAGCTCTTCAGCGGCATTCACCGCAATATGGCTATCCGAACCAATCCCCCAGTTGCCCTGCCAGGATTGCCACTGACGGAAATCAAAAATGCCATCGCCAAGGTTTGCTTCCGTTGTCGGGCATAAACCGATAACCGCCCCGGTGGCCGCCGCCTGCCGGTATTCGCGTTCATCCATATGGGTGGCATGGATCAGGCACCAGCGGGAATCAATATCGACATTATCCAGCAGCCACTGCACCGGGCGTTTTCCGCACCAGGCAAGACAGTCATCAACCTCTTTTTGTTGCTCAGAAACGTGGATATGGACGGGTGCTGTGGCATCAGCAGCAAAGATATGCGACAGCACCGCCTGAAGATCGGCGGGATTGATCGCACGTAAGGAGTGCGGAGCAAGGCCCAGTTTGACGCCAGTCGCCTGGCACAGGTCAAACAGCCGATCCCAGAAGGCCAGGAAGGATGACTTCTCATGGGTAAAGCGGCGCTGATGGGCTTCAGGCGGCTGGTTGCCAAAGCCGTTGGTCTGATAAAGCACCGGCAGCAGCGTCATGCCCATGCCGGTTTGCTGCGCGGCGCGGATCAGTGCCGCACTCATTTCAATGGCCTGCGGATAAGGTTCCCCGCCCGGCTGATGATGAACATAATGAAATTCACAGACCGACGTATACCCCGCCGCAAGCATCTCCTGGTAAAGCTGCGTGGCGATGATTTCGAGCTGCGGCGGCGTGATGTGCTGGGCAAAGGCATACATCAGTTTCCGCCAGCTCCAGAAGCTGTCTGCGGGATCCTGACGATATTCCGTCATGCCTGAAAAAATGCGCTGAAAGGCATGTGAATGCAGGTTGGGCATGCCCGGCAGCAGCCAGTCGACAGCTTCCGTCCCCTCAGGGGGAATGGCATTGACATCTACGGCGGTAATCAGACCTTCATTATTCCAGGTGATCAGTACGTCCCGTTGCCAGCCCTGCTCAAGCCAGGCGTGGCGGGCAAAAATCAGGTGGGTGCTCATACGCGATTATTCTCAGTTCTGACGCTATTGTCGTGTTAATACGGCATTGAGGAACTGGCGGGTGCGTTCACTTTGCGGCGCGCCAAAAATCTGCTCAGGCGGTCCGGCTTCCACAATCCCGCCCCCATCCATCACGACCACAACGTCAGCCACTTCGCGGGCGAATCCCATCTCATGGGTCACGACCATCATGGTCATGCCTTCGCTGGCGAGCATCTTCATCACCTGCAACACTTCGCCGACCAGCTCAGGATCCAGCGCCGAAGTTGGCTCATCAAACAGCATAACGCTCGGAGACATCGCCAGCGCACGGCTGATGGCCACGCGCTGCTTTTGCCCGCCGGAAAGATTACCCGGCATGGCATGCGCTTTGGCGCTCAGGCCGACTTTTTCCAGCAACGCCATCGCGTTCTGCTGCGCCGTCGCTTTGCTAAGGTTGCGCAGCATCACCGGCGCGACGCACAAATTTTCCAGAACGGAGAGGTGTGGAAACAGGTTGAACGACTGAAACACCATGCCAACCTCTTTGCGCAGTTCGTTTAGCTGCTTCTCAGGCAGTGGCTTTCCCTTGCTGATTAACGGTGTGCCACACAGCGTGATGTCGCCTTGTTCAGGGAGTTCAAGTCCGTTACAGCAGCGCAGGAAGGTGCTTTTCCCCGAACCGCTTGGGCCGATAATGACGATGACCTGGCCGCTGAACACGTCAAAATCGATACCATTGAGCACCACGTTACTACCAAAGCGCTTATGCAGGCCCCGGATGCTGATTTGTGGCGTTTGAGGATCCGACATTACTGTACTCCTCTCTGGTGGTGGCGTTTTTCAAAATGGCGCAAGGCCATCACGGTCAGGCTGGTCAACACAAAGTAGATAACGGCGATAACCAGGTAGGTTTCGAGGTCGCGATAGGTATTGCTGATAATGGTGTTACCCTGCTGCATCACATCGTGGATCGTGATCAGAGACACCAGCGCCGAGTTTTTGATTAAGGCAATAAATTCATTCCCCAGCGGCGGCAGCATACGCACCACCGCCTGCGGCAGAATGATTTTCATCATCGCCTGTTTCGCCGACATCCCCAGCGACCGCGCGGCCTCATTCTGACCACGATCGATGGACGTAATGGCGCCGCGTACAATCTCTGATATGTAGGCTGCGGAATAAAGGCCAAGCCCAATGACGCCGCAGAAAAATGATGGCAGCATCACCCCCAGGCGCGGCAGACCGTAATACCAGATAAACAGCTGTACCAGCAGCGGCGTGCCGCGAATAATGGCGACATATGCACTGGCGATACCGTAAGCGGCTTTGCGTTGTGGGTTCATTCTGGCGATACCAATGATCAGACCCAGCACACACCCCAGAATCAGCGCGCAGAGGGTTATTTCAATGGTCACCAGCGTCCCTGCCAGCAGAGCATCACTGCTGGCAAACACGGGCGCGAAATTAAGATCTAAACTCATCATTAATCCTGTGTTGTCGCCAGTGAATTACTTGGTTGAACCCGGGAACCACTTCTCCACCAGTTGCTGGTAGCTACCCTCGGTTTTCATTTGCTCCAGCGCCTTGTTCATATCCGTCACCAGTGCCGTTTCATCTTTGCGTACCGCAATGCCGTATTCTTCTGTGGTGAGCGAACCGGGCAGAATTTTTACCCCACCGCGGGTGCGCGCATACTGGAATGCGGCTGGTTTGCCGGTGACCGCTGCATCAACGCGTCCGATACTGACCAGATTGAACATCTGCTGATTCTTCTCAACTTCCACCGTCTGCGCCTGCGGAATATGGGTACGCAGCCACTCAACCGATTTGGTGCCGGTCTGCACGCTGACTTTTTTGCCTTTTAAATCATCAGCGCTGTTGATGGTGTTATCGCCTTCCTTAACCAGAGCAACCAGACCGCCAGCCAGATAAGGCTGCGTGAAATTAACCACCTTCTGACGTTCAGGCGTGATGTAAATTGCAGAGACGGCAATATCAGCACGCCCCGCCGTCAGGCTGGGGATCAATCCCTTAAAGTCGACGTTGGTCCACTGCACGGAACGCCCCAGCTTGTGCGCAAGGGCTTCCGTCAGTTCAATATCGAACCCGGTCATTTTTTGGTTTTCGGTAAATTCCATCGGCGGGAAAGTGGCATCGGTCACCGCCCTGATAGGTTCCCCGGCAGCCAGAGCGGCGGCTGAAATACTCAGTAAGCTCATCGATAACAGAGCATGTTTGACGGTGTATTTAAATGAAGACATAGGCTCACTTCCTGACATTAAGATTGATAAAGAAAAGCAGGGGATGCCTGCATAAATGTGGTATTCAGGCTCTCCTGAATACGGCTGGCGGCACTCAGCGTTTCGTCAATCAGGCGCTGGTGCTGGTTCTGTGTACGGATCACTGGCGCCATCAACGTCAGGGCTCCGAGCAATTGTTGATTGGGTGAAAGAATGGGGACGCTGACCCCCCACACTCCCGCATCCACTTCGCTTTCACTACAGGCATAGCCCTGCTCAACAATGGCTGCCAACGCCTTCTCCTGCCCTTCACGCTCGAACATGTTGCTGAAGTGCGCCTGCAAAATATGCTTTCTGACAGGCACCGGCAGGTGCGCCAGCAGGCATTTTGCCGTTGCGCCGCGATGAAGAGGCAAACTGCGCCCCTTTTCAAAGGAGCAACGTAGGGACTGCCGGGGTTCCAGCATGCTGATGCACACCGCTTCCTGTTGCATGACGACGGTGATGGCAACGGTTTCCTGCGTCAGATCCCGCAATTCAATCATCCTGTCGTTGGCATGCAGCGAGAGCAGCGAAACGGCATCAAAGTTCAGCGCCATTTGCAGACAGGCGGGACCAGGCGCATACATCGCCTCGGACTCCATCACAAATCCCCAGCGGCGCAACGAGGCTAAAAGCCGATACAGCGTGCTTTTGTTTAAGCCGGAAGCCTGGATTAATTCGCTGGCGCTGACGGGACGCCCGTATTCAGCAACAATGCGAAGCACCATCAGCACCCTTTCGGATGTCGGTACCTGTTCATCTGACTCAGCGTTGGTCTGCATCATGTCCATTTATTACTAACCTTTCTGCTGTCGCGTTTACTGGATATTGCAGGGGTTGTGCCAGATTTAAGGAAATGCATTCCCGTAGAAAGGGAATATCTTTTTAAACAGATGGCTAAATAGCGAAATAACGGCGCAAAAGAGACGCCGCCCAGTATGGCAGCGCAGGATTACGGGTTGAGAAGAGCATGGAAGGATTTTTATGGTGCACCGCATGCCCCATCAGGGTGCATATGCGGCGCGGGCGTTCGTCAGGGTATCAGGCGTTTTATCCGCCGGGATCATCAGGATCCGTTGGCCTGGGGGCATTGCAGTAACAGGAAAATCAGTCTTGTTTTAAATCCCGCAATACGGCAAGTAAGTGTTGTGTGGAAGGTTCGTTTTCACTCTCTTTCTCCCGGCAGGCTAATCCTAATTCCCGCCACAATGCCGGTTTTAACGGACGAATGACGGTGCGACTATCACCGGAGAACGTCGTCCCCGACTCCGCCGGTAACAGCGTGGCGCCATAACCCGCCCCGACCAGGCTTTTAAGCGCATCGTTGTAATCGAGCGTAATGCGCGCAACAGGTCGATGGCCCGTTTCAGCAAACCAGTTGCTGGTCAGTTGCGATAAATGTGTGCCAGAACCATTGAGAAGCAAAGGTTTTTCAATAATCCATTCTGGCGTCACCACCTCCGGAACCGCCCAGCTTGCCGGCAGAAAAGCGACAACCGGATCCCGCCGCCAGGCATCAATTCTCAGGCCGCCACGCTGGGGTTGCGGAAGCGCCACAATGCCGATATCGAGCGAACCGGATTTCAGTTGCTCAAGGGTTTGCAAAGAGGTCAGCACGCTAATGTGCACATCGATATTGGGATGGGAAAGCGCAAGCTTTTCGATTGCCAGAGGTAACAGATTGGCGATAGCGCCCGTCGATGCGCCGAGTCTTACCTGCCCGGTCAGGCCTTTGGCCCGGCGGGTGATATCGTCAAGAGCATAAGCGGCGTCAGCAAGCAGTCGCCGCGCATGGCTGACCATATTTTCGCCTATCGCCGTGGGACTAACTTTGCCCCGGGTGCGTGAGAGCAATTTCGCCCCCACCCGGGTCTCAAGTTCGGAGATATGCAGGCTGACCGTTGGCGGTGATAAATGTAATTGCTGGGCGGCCTGCGCAAACGACCCTGTGTCGGCAATCGTTATCAGGGTACGCAACTGATCGAGGTTAATCTCACGCATAAGCTTCCATCAGAAAAACTGAATTTGACGTTAGGATAATTCAACTTTACCCATAGTTAAACCTGGCACAACATCATTGCTCTGACATTCGATCCGCTTTCAGGAAATGACAATGACGAACCTATTTATTGATGGCGAACAGGGCACAACAGGCTTACAAATCCACCAACGTCTGCGCCAGCGTTCAGACATAACCCTGATGACGCTGCCCGCTGAACAGCGTAAAGACACCGCCCGGCGGGCAGAGATGCTGAACAGTTGCGATATCGCCATTCTGTGCCTGCCCGATGAGGCCGCGCGTGAGGCGGTGGCGATGATTAAAAATCCGCACGTCCGTGTTATCGACGCCAGTTCGGCACATCGGGTGGCGGAAGGCTGGACATACGGCTTTGCGCAGATGAGCGCCGGGCAACCTGAGCGCATCAGAGAGTCCAAACGGGTCACCAATCCGGGCTGTTACCCGACAGGCGCTATTGGTCTTCTGCTCCCGTTGGTGAATGCCGGGCTGCTGCCTGCGGATTATCCTGTTGCCATTCATGCGGTGTCCGGTTATTCGGGTGGCGGAAGACCGGCGGTTGACCTGTATGAAGGCGATACAGCAGGTTCAGGGCCAGCTTTTCAGGTCTATGGCCTGGGTCTGAAGCACAAACATGTTCCGGAGATTGCCCGCTATGCAAAACTCTCGGCTCCGCCCTTCTTTCTGCCCGCTTACGGCGCTTACCGCCAGGGAATTGTGCTGAGCGTAGCTTTACAGCAACGCCTGTTGCCTGCGGATGCTACGGCCTCTGCGATCCATTCCTGCCTTGCGCAACATTACGCCTCCGGCCGCCATGTAAAAGTACTGGCGCATGAGATCTCAAACGATGCAAAGCGTATTAATCCTGAGTCTATGAACGGCACCGACGATATGGAGCTGGGCGTATTTTCAAACCCCGAAAACGGCCAGATACTACTGACCGCCGTCTTTGATAATCTGGGCAAAGGCGCAGCGGGCGCCGCAGTGCAAAACCTGGATCTGATGCTGGGGGTCAGCGGCACTTGACCCGGTTTGCCCCCTCTCCATCGAGGGAGAGGGTTGGGGTGAGGGGGAACATACAGCTCCGGTGGTCAACGGCAGCTTACCGGCCGCCACATCACTCCTGAACGTGCCAATTGTCTGCTTTGTCGCAAAACACACAAAAATTTTCCCTTAAAAATCAATGCGTCAATCTGGCGTGCGAATTGCACCTTCATCGGTAACCCAACTTAAAAAATGAGGTAACCATGAAGGGGAATGAAATTCTGGCGCTGCTGGATGAACCTGCCTGCGAACATAATCACAAACAAAAGTCGGGCTGTAGCGCGCCGAAACCCGGTGCAACAGCCAGCGGTTGCGCCTTTGATGGCGCACAAATCACCCTGCTGCCGCTCTCGGACGTCGCCCACCTGGTGCATGGCCCCATTGGCTGCACCGGCAGCTCCTGGGATAACCGGGGCAGTATGAGTTCCGGCCCGTCGGTTAACCGCCTGGGCTTCACCACGGACTTAAATGAACAGGATGTGATTATGGGCCGTGGCGAACGACGCCTGTTTCATGCCGTGCGCCATATTGTGGATCGCTACCACCCTGAGGCCGTTTTTATCTACAACACCTGCGTACCCGCAATGGAAGGTGACGATATTGACGCCGTGTGCCAGGCGGCAGAAACCGCCACCGGCGTACCGGTGATTGCCGTCGATGCCGCCGGTTTTTACGGCAGTAAAAATCTCGGCAACCGCATGGCGGGCGAAGTGATGGTCAAAAAAGTGATTGGCCGCCGTGACCCTGCACCCTGGCCGCAGGACACCCCTTTTGCCCCGGAGCACCGCCACGATATCGGCCTGATCGGCGAATTCAATATTGCCGGGGAGTTCTGGCATGTTCAGCCTCTGCTTGATGAACTGGGGATCAGGGTGCTGGGGAGTTTGTCCGGCGACGGGCGTTTTAAAGAGATCCAGACTATGCACCGGGCGCAGGCCAATATGCTGGTCTGCTCCCGGGCGCTGATTAACGTCGCCCGGGCGCTGGAGCAGGATTATGGCACCCCGTGGTTTGAAGGCAGCTTTTACGGCGTGCGCGCCACCTCGGACGCCCTGCGCCAGCTTGCCGCCCTTCTCGGCGACGCTGACCTGATGGCCCGCACCGAAGCCCTGATAGCCCGTGAAGAAGCGGCGGCTGAACGCGCACTTGCCCCCTGGCGCGAACGGCTTTCTGGGCGTAAAGCCCTGCTCTACACCGGCGGGGTGAAATCCTGGTCCGTGGTTTCTGCGCTGCAGGATCTGGGGATGACGGTCGTTGCCACCGGTACGCGTAAATCCACCGAAGAGGATAAACAGCGTATTCGCGAGTTGATGGGCGAAGATGCGCTGATGCTGGAGGAAGGTAACGCCCGCACGCTGCTGGATGTCTCTTATCGCTACCAGGCCGATTTAATGATCGCCGGGGGGCGCAATATGTATACCGCGTACAAAGCCCGCCTGCCGTTTCTGGATATTAACCAGGAGCGCGAGCATGCCTTTGCCGGCTATCACGGCATCGTGACCCTCGCTGAACAGATTTGTCAGACCATTGAGAGCCCGGTCTGGCCGCAAACCCACGCCCGCGCCCCGTGGCAATAAGGAGTTCGTCATGGCAGAAATCATCCGTAATCACAAACCGCTGGCCGTCAGCCCGGTAAAAAGCGGCCAGCCGCTGGGGGCCATTCTGGCAAGCCTGGGGATTGAACACTGTATGCCGCTGGTGCATGGCGCCCAGGGATGCAGCGCCTTTGCCAAGGTCTTTTTTATTCAGCATTTTCACGATCCGGTGCCCCTGCAATCCACCGCGATGGATCCGACTTCAACCATTATGGGGGCCGACAACAATATTCTGACCGCCCTCAGTACCCTGTGCCAGCGCAACAATCCAAAGGCGATTGTGCTGCTCAGTACCGGGCTTTCTGAAGCTCAGGGCAGCGATATCAGCCGCGTGGTGCGGGAATTTCGTGCCGATTATCCGCGCTACAAAAATATCGCCCTGCTCACCGTCAACACGCCGGATTTTTACGGCACCCTGGAAAACGGCTACAGCGCGGTGCTGGAAAGCATTGTTGAACAATGGCTACCGGAAAAGCCGCAGCCTGCGGGGCGTAACCGGCGCGTTAATCTGGTGGTCAGCCATCTGCTCTCACCTGGGGATATTGAGTTGTTACGCGGCTACGTCGAGGCGTTTGGCCTGCAACCGGTAATCCTGCCGGATCTCTCGCTTTCTCTCGATGGCCATCTTGCCAGCGGGGATTTTTCGCCGGTGACGCAGGGCGGCACGGCGCAGCGGCTTATTGAACAGATGGGCCAGTGTCTGTGCACCTTTGTTATTGGTCGCTCGCTCTCCCGCACCGCCGCCCTGCTGGCTCAGCGCTGCCGGGGTGAAGTTGTGTCGCTGCCGCATATGATGACCATGGCCGAATGCGACCGGTTTATCCATCAACTGAAGCAGATTTCGGGCCGCGAGGTGCCCGCCTGGATCGAGCGCCAGCGGGGTCAGTTGCAGGATGCGATGATCGATTGCCATCTGTGGTTGCAGGACGTCAACATTGCGATGGCCGCCGAGGGCGATCTTCTTGCGGGCTGGTGTGATTTTGCCCGCAGCCAGGGGATGCGTCCCGGCCCGATTATCGCCCCTGTCAGCCAGCCCGGCCTGCAACAACTGCCCGTTGAGCGCGTGGTGATTGGCGATCTTGAAGATATGCAGGACTTGCTGTGCGCGACGCCAGCCAGTCTGCTGGTTGCCAACTCCCACGCCGCCGATCTGTGCGAACAGTTTGATATGGCGCTGATCCGCGCCGGATTTCCGGTGTATGACCGGCTGGGCGAATTTCGCCGGGTGCGCCAGGGCTACGCCGGGATCCGCGATACCCTGTTTGAGCTGGCCAACATCATGCGCGATCGCCACCACCATATGGCCGTTTATCGCTCCCCGCTTCGCCAGCACTTCGTCAATACCCCGGTCGCAGGAGAGGACTATGCAACATCTTAACCGGCAGTTCAGTACCATCTGCGCCAGCGAGTGGTCAATGAAAGTGGCTTTCGCCAGCTCTGATTATCACCATGTGGATCAACACTTTGGCGCCACGCCGCGACTGGTGGTCTATGGCGTCAAAGAAGATGATGTCAGCCTGCTGCGGGTGGTGGATTTCACCGTGCAGGCCGGACACCAGACCGAAAAGCTCAACAGTCGGGTCGCGGCGCTGGAAGATTGCGTCACGCTCTACTGCGTGGCCATCGGCGAAGCGGTGTTTCGCCAGCTTTTACAGGTGGGAGTGCGCGCGGTACGGGTGCCGGAGGACACGCCCATTCTCGGGCTGTTGCAGGAAATTCAGCATTACTGGTACGACAAAGAACAGCGCAAAAAAAGCCATAAACGCGACCCTGACCGCTTTTCTCAACTGCTGCTGGAGACCCAGTGGCAGGAGGAAGATGACCGGGAGTCCCGCTAACAATTGTGTCGTTTCTGCGACAAACCTCACATAAACCACGACACTGGACCTGCGTTTATGTGAGGAATATCTAATAACTCAATGATAAATATCATATTTCCTTTCTGGTATCGCTTTTGCTTTGCTTTTGTACCCGCTGTTGATTAACGCGGTGTAATGCGCCCTGCGCTGTCCGTCATAATCCTGGGAGCTTTGAGCATGTGGAATTATTCAGAGAAAGTGAAAGATCATTTTTTTAATCCCCGCAACGCCAAAGTGGTGGCTGATGCCAACGCGGTGGGCGATGTGGGCTCCATCAGCTGCGGTGACGCGCTGCGTCTGATGCTGCGGGTCGATCCGCAAAGTGAAACCATCCTCGAAGCCGGCTTTCAGACCTTCGGCTGCGGTAGCGCCATTGCCTCATCCTCCGCGCTGACTGAGCTGATTATCGGCCGCACATTGCAAGAGGCGGAGTCGGTCACTAATCAGCAAATCGCCGACTACCTGGATGGCCTGCCGCCGCAAAAAATGCACTGCTCGGTGATGGGTCAGGAAGCGCTGCGGGCCGCCATCGCCGATTACCGTGGCGAAACCATTGATGACGACCACGAAGAAGGCAAACTGATTTGTAAGTGCTTTGGCGTTGATGAAGGCCATATCCGCCGGGCGGTGCTGACCAACGGACTGACCACCCTCGAAGAGGTGATTAACTACACCAAAGCCGGCGGCGGCTGCACCTCCTGCCATGAAAAAATCGAGCTGGCGCTGGCGGATATCCTCGCCGAACAGCAAGCCATCCCCATCACTTTTATTGCACAAAAAGACGAACACTGGCAGGAAGTGGTGGACGCCATTACCGAGCTGCGCCCGCATATTCAGGCCGATGGCGGCGATATGTCGCTGGTGAACGTGGCCAACCATAAAGTCACCGTCAACCTTTCCGGCAGTTGCTCCGGCTGCATGATGACCGACATGACGCTGGCCTGGTTACAGCAAAAACTCATGGAGCGTACCGGGTGTTTTATGGAAGTGGTTGCGGCCTGAGCCGCGTGACCTTAGCCATTAGGGGAAATTAACGATGAAACAGGTTTATCTCGATAATAATGCCACCACCCGCATCGATCCTATGGTGCTGGAAGCCATGATGCCCTTTTTAACCGAACACTATGGCAACCCCTCTTCGATTCATGATTTTGGCGCTCCGTCGCGCGGCGCGCTGGAGCGTGCTCATCAGCAGGTTGCCAGCCTGTTGGGGGCTGAACATGCCAGCGAAATCATTTTCACCTCCTGCGCCACCGAGGCCACGTCGACGGCAATCCTCGCCAGCGTCGAGCTGATGCCAGAGCGGCGGGAAATCATTACCACCACCGTTGAGCACCCTGCCACGCTTGAGGTGTGCGAACACCTGGAGCGTCAGGGCTATCTTATCCATCGTATCAGTGTGAACAGCCAGGGCGCGCTGGATATGGCCCACTACCAGCAGGTGCTCAGTCAGCGGGTGGCGCTGGTCAGCGTGATGTGGGCCAATAACGAAACCGGGGTGATCTTTCCGGTAGAAACTATGGCGGAAATGGCCCACGAATACGGCGCGCTCTTCCATTGCGATGCGGTGCAGGCGGTGGGCAAAATTCCGCTGGCGCTCAGCAGCACCCGTATCGATATGCTCTCCTGCTCGGCGCATAAACTCCATGGGCCAAAAGGCGTTGGTTGCCTGTATCTGCGCCGTGGCACGCGTTTTCGTCCCTTACTGCGCGGTGGTCATCAGGAGCGTGGCAGACGCGCCGGAACAGAGAATATCGCCGGTATTGTCGGCATGGGGAGCGCCTGCGAACTGGCGCAGATCCATCTGCCCGGTATGGCGAACATCGCCCGGCTGCGCGATACCCTTCAGGAGGAGCTGGTCAGCGCTATCCCCTCGGTAATGGTGATGGGGGGCAACCAACCCAGGGTGCCCGGCACCGCCAATCTGGCTTTTGAATATATTGAGGGGGAAGCCATCCTGCTGCTGCTTAATCAGCTAGGGATTGCCGCCTCCAGCGGCAGCGCCTGCACATCCGGCTCTCTTGAACCCTCACATGTGATGCGGGCAATGGACATTCCCTACACCGCCGCCCACGGCAGCATTCGTTTCTCACTCTCACGTTACACGCGGGAAAAAGAGATTGAGTACGTGATTGCCAGCCTGCCGCCGATCATTGACCGGCTGCGGTTACTTTCTCCTTACTGGCAGAACGGCAAACCTGTTGCGGCTGAAGCCGGTTTCTCCCCGGTTTACGGTTAATCATGGAGGTGGCGATGACCCCGGTAATCATTAACGACACCACCCTGCGCGACGGCGAGCAGAGCCCTGGCGTCGCTTTTCGCGCCAGGGAAAAAATCGCCATTGCGCAAGCGCTGTATGCCGCTGGCGTGCCGGAGCTGGAGGTGGGTACGCCAGCGATGGGGGAAGAGGAACGCAGCCGGATTGGCCAGGTTCGCCGTCATCTGCCTGACGCAACCCTGATGACCTGGTGCCGCCTGAGCCACGACGAAATCAGCCAGAGTGCCGATCTCGGTATGGACTGGGTGGACATCTCTATTCCGGCCTCATCGACGCTGCAAAAATACAAATTACGCGAATCGCTTCCGGTGCTGCTTGAACGTTTAGGCAGCCTCACCGCCTTTGCCCGCTCACTGGGGCTGCGGGTCTGTATTGGCTGTGAAGATGCGTCCCGTGCCGATGACGAAGCCCTGCGGACGATCGCAAAGGTTGCGCAACATTCCGGTGCGCAACGGCTGCGCTTTGCCGACACCTTAGGCATTCTCGACCCGTTCAGTACCACAGCGCGCATTATGGCCTTGCGCACCTTCTGGCCCGGTGAAATTGAGATGCATGCCCATAACGATCTGGGGCTGGCGACCGCCAACACGCTCGCGGCGGTGCGGGCCGGGGCAACCAGCGTCAATACCACGGTGCTGGGGCTGGGGGAACGTGCCGGCAATGCGGCCCTGGAGACGGTGGCGCTTAGTCTGAGCCGCTGCCTCAACATTGATTGCGGCATTGATTTCAGTCAGTTGCCGGGGCTTTGTCAGTTTGTAGCGGATGCCGCCGAGCGCCGCATTGATCCCCAGCAGCCCCTGGTGGGCGAGCAGGTCTTTACCCATGAATCCGGGGTGCACGTCGCTGCCCTGTTGCAGGACAGGGAAAGTTATCAGGCCATTGATCCGGCGGTGATGGGCCGCGAATACCGGCTGGTGCTGGGCAAGCATTCCGGCCGCCAGGCGGTCGACGGGGTGTTTACCCGGATGGGCTATCACCTTGATGCTCTGCAGATTGACGCGCTGCTCCCGGCGATCCGCCGCTTTGCGGAAAGCTGGAAACGCACGCCGCAAGATGATGAGCTGATTGCGATTTACGACGCATTATGCGGCGACACCGCTGCGTGCATGAGGGGCTGAATATGGAGTGGTTTTATCAGATCCCCGGCGTTGATGAGCTGGAAAGCGCCGAATCCTTTTTTGAGTTTTTCTCCGTCCCCTATGAATCCACGACGCTGCGCAACCGCTGCCTGCCCGTGCTGACCACCTTTCATCGCAAACTGCATGACAACGTGCCCCTGCGCAATCTGCTGGAGGACGACCCACGCGCCCCCTGGTTACTGGCCCGGCGGCTACTGAGCGAAAGCTATCAGCAACAAATACACGGCGGTGAAGCATGAAGCATCTTTTTGCTTATGGCGATGAAGTCCGGGTGACCCGTGCTATCCGTAATGATGGCACCATGCAGGGTTTTGAGCGTGGTGAGGTCCTGATCCGCCGCGGAAGTACGGGCTTTGTCCGGGAATGGGGAACGTTTTTGATGGATCAGATTATCTATCAGGTGCATTTTCTGGATTGCGATTTAGTGGTGGGTTGCCGCCAGCAGGAGCTGCTGCCTGCCAGCCATCCCTGGCATGCCGGGATGCTGCAATTTGGTGACAACGTCACTAGTCTGCAGCCTCTCGCCGTTAACAACGAGGTGGTTGTGGCTACCGGCGACGTCGGGCGTATCGAGGGAACGGACCAGGGCGAAGACGGAAATAGTTACACCGTCACGTTTAACGGACGCTGGTTTCAGGTCCCCGCCACGGCTCTGCGTTTACTGGAGAGTGCGCAATGAGCGCCGCCTGGGAGCAGTTCGGCCAGCGGCGACTGGCCCGGACGCGCTGGCAGTGTGAACCTGATGATATTGCGCCCGCCGATCGTGAGGCCTTTGAACAGGCCTGGTCGCGCCAGCGCTTTATGGAACAGGCGATTATTGCCGAGGCCGAGGGGCTGACGGTTACGCCAGCGCTGTGCGAAACCATCGCCGCGTCACTCAGTACGCTGCTTGATGAAAGCGGTCTCGTGCAGGCCGATCGCGAGGCGGTGGTTCATCATCACGCCCTGATGGAATTACAGTTTTCACGGATTACGCAACAGGTGGCAGTGCCTGATGATTTAACGGTGCTGGCCTGGTATCAGCAACACCCGGAGAAATTTATGCGTCCGGAGCAGCGACTCACCCACCACCTGCTGCTGACGACAGACAATGACCGGGAGACGCTGCGTCGCCAGGCAATGCAGTTTTACCGGGAGATCCAGACCTCGCGCGAGGCCTTTTCCCGTCTCGCCCAGCGCCATTCCCACTGCCCGAGCGCCCTTGAAGGCGGCAGATTAGGCTGGATCAGCCGGGGTTTGCTCTACCCGCAGCTTGAGTCAGCGCTCTTTGCGCTGGCCGAAAACGCCGTGACCCCGCCGGTTGAGACCGAACTGGGCTGGCATCTGTTGTGGTGTGAAGGTATTCGTCAGCCACAGCCAATGCCCCAGGCTGAGGCACTGGACAAGGCGCGGGAATTTTTGTGGCGTCAGAGCCAGCAACAGTGGCAGCAGCAATGGCTGGCCCGCCTGCTGGCGACGATGTAGTTAAAATCTGAAGACCGGGCTGATACGCAAAATCCCACAGTCCGGATCATTATGAAATGAAAGGATTAATCAGCCTAATCCCTGATGCTTCAAAATCCTTGATATTGCGAGTCGCCAGTGTTGCATCATAGCAGCAACAGATGGCTGCTATCTGTGCATCTGCCATCCCGACGGGCCGACCGCTGGCCTCTCTTTGCGCAACGAGTTTTGCATAAAAGACAGCAGCATGCTCGTCGAACGCCAGTAAGCGCCCCGAAAATTCCTCTTCAAACATACTTTCAGCCATTGTAAATAGCTGATTTTTACGACGGCCTTCAGGCATACGAGCAATACCGTACAATATTTCTGCTACCGTTATCGAAGTAATCGACAGTTGACCTGAATTCTGTGCATCCAGCCACGCCAGTACCGCAGGTTCAGGCTGATTGCGCATCACTTCGGAAATAATGTTGGTATCGAGAATAATCATTATTCAAGATCCGCAGCTCTGGGCAGGTCAGGTCGGGCAATGTCCAGTTCGACGCCACCAATGCTCCTGAAACGCTGGTTAATCCGACTGCCCAGCCCTCCTTTGGGTTGTGGCGTTTGTAACGCCTGGCGCAGAATATTGCGTACCTCTTCTTCCATTGAGTTGCCATGAAGAGCCGCTGCTATACGTAAACTCGCTTTTAATTCGTCGTCAAGATTACGGATAGTAATTGTTGCCATAAACACCTCCCCATTGACTGCATTGCTATCATTGACAGCATAATTTAACGATGACTTTCTGTCCAGATTGAATAAAAAACATCGTTCATCTTGTTTTGTCTGGCAAATTCGCCGCTCGTGATAGCAACTCTGTTACGCTACCCGACTCTGACCATATACAAAATGGCCGCCAGCGCAGCAAGGAGCACCGCAGCGCCCCGCCATTTTTTGTCAGGGGAAAAACAGAAGACGATGGCCTGCAGTAAGAAGATTACGCCCAGGCTAACTGCCCCCAACTCCTTGCCGCTGCCATCACTGTTATCAATAAAAGACCCATCAGGTATAGATGGGTCTAAATTATAGATGAGGGAATACTTATCTTCCGTCACAAGGAAAATAAACAGCAGCAGCAAAACGTAGATTACAAGGGATGAAAGCCTGAGAAATATTCGCACATTACTCCGAAGCCAATGGCTGTAGTGTTACATTTTTACTGCCGATCCGCGCCTCATGCTCAATCAGCCATTTTTTGCGGGCAATACCGCCGCCGTAACCGGTCATTGAGCCATCCTTGCCAATAATACGGTGACAGGGGATAACCAAAGCCACCCGATTGGCGCCATTGGCTGACGCAACCGCTCGTATGGCGTTGGGTTTCCCCATTGCGACCGCCACCGACTGATAATCAGCCGTCTGGCCGAAACTCACCTCTTTTAACTTCTCCCAGACGCTGCGCTGAAATTCGCTGCCGGGGGTGTCAAGCGCCAGATCAAAGGCCTGGCGCTGAGCGGAAAAATACTCCCCTACCTCACGCTGCGCCTGGCGGGTGTGCTCGTTTTCCCCGGCGATAATCCTGGCGTTGAACAAACGCTGAAGATCGCTGAATTCCGTCTCCAGCATACGTCTGTCCACAAACTCCAGCAGGCAGACACCGCGTCCGGTCGCACACACAAACATCGGCCCTAATGGCGTGGTAAAACGGTGGATCAAAATCACCTGTTGCGATTCGCTCGGGGCGCTACCGGTCAGTTTTTTACAGGTGTAACCAAAACCACTCAGTGATTCATAACCATTGTCGAATGCCACATCCGTTGTCGTGCGCCCTGCTTTTAACTCCTGAAGGGCCACATTGACCCGTTGCATCCGCTGAAATGCCTGGAAGGTGATCCCGTGATGTTGCAAAAACCAGCGCCGCACACGCTCCGGGCTAATGTTATGCAGGCGCAAATCGGTATCGCTGATACGTTGCTTCGGCGTTTGCCGGACCAGCGCCAGCGCCTGTTCGATATAGCCTGGCGCTGTACTGGCGTTTTCCGTGGGACGGCAGACTTTACATGGGCGGAAGCCGGCATCCAGCGCTGATTTCAGGTCGCTGTAGAATTCGACATTCTCGCGTTTTGGTTTTCGCGCCCGGCAGACAGAGAGGCAGAAAACGCCCGTCGTTTTTACGCCGACAAAAAAGACCCCGGTAAACTCAACGGCCCGATTAAGCAACGCCTGGTACCAGATATCACACTGGGAAATGTCAGTAATCTTCATGGGCAAAAACGTCACTAAATGATTGAGTCAGTTGAATGGTATTTAACATGTCCTGCAACCTGGCCTGCATGCCCTTATGGACGAAATTGCCCATCGAGATCCGTTTCACACCCAGCGAAGCGAGAGTTACAAAGTCCGCAAGTTCAGGCATACACATGACATTCAGGGGCAGTTTAACGTCGCGAACTATTGCGGTGATGTGCTCCGCCTGGGTCACGCAGGGGACAAAAAAGCCATTGGCACCCTGCTCTTCGTATAACTGCCCGCGGAACAACGTTTGTTCTAACGCATTGTCATGATTAAGTAAAAAAGTATCGGTTCGCACATTAAAGAACATATCAGGACAGGCCTGAACCAGTGTGCGCAGTGTGCTGGCGAAGGTTGCCGCATCATCAAGTCGGCGTTCCCCGTTAACCACATGGCTGTCTTCGAGGTTAATACCCACCACGCCTGCATTCTTAAGGCGTTGAATATTTTCGATTATTCCGTCGTTCGTCTCGCTGTAACCGGCTTCCAGGTCAATGCTGAGCGGTAAATCAACCACCGCTCTGATGCGCGATACGATAAACAATAACGCGTCAAAATCCATGTTCTGACCATCGTCATAGCCCAGCATCGCGGCAATCGCCGCACTGGACGTACCTATGGCCTGATATCCTGCGTGACCTGCTGCCAGGGCGCTGCCTGCATCCCAGACATTGGCAAGCTGTAAGGGACTGTTTTGTTGATGAAGTGCCTGAAAGTTCATGATGTTCTCCGGTTGTGAGGTCTGGCCTGAGTGTGCGTTTTTAGCAGTACGGCTCACAACCGAAAATTGGACGAGCATTTTTCTGCTGGTTCACGGCATCACCGGCCGGAATACAGATCTTTTCCTGATTATTCAATCCCAACCCGCTCAGGTATGATTGGCTACTCACATCATCTCAATGCTCTGTACAGGGAATAACTATGCCCGAGACCACTCACCTCCTCGCATTTGCCATGCTTTCACTCGGAATGGTTTTAACCCCAGGCCCGAACATGATTTACCTGATTTCACGGTCTGTCTGCCAGGGGCGTGTTGCCGGTTTGATTTCACTGGGCGGCGTCGCGTTGGGATTCGTTTTTTATATGCTCTGTGCGGCCTTCGGCATCACCGCAATAGTGATGGCGGTTCCTTACGCTTACGATGCGGTGCGGATAGCGGGCGCGATGTATTTGCTATGGCTTGCCTGGCAGGCCGTGCGTCCGGGAGGAAAGTCGCCCTTTCAGGTTCGGGATTTGCCCAAAGATACGCCGCAAAAGCTGTTTATGATGGGATTTCTGACCAATCTCTTAAATCCAAAAATTGCGGTGATGTATCTCTCCCTGTTACCGCAGTTTATCGATCCGGTGCAGGGTAATGTCCTGACTCAGTCTTTGATGCTTGGCATAACGCAAATAACGGTCAGTGTTTCAGTCAATGCCCTCATCGCTATATCGGCAGGCACCATCGCCGGTTTTTTAATCAGAAAACCATCCTTTGCGTTAATTCAACGCTGGGTCATGGGCGGTGTGTTGAGCGCGCTCGCGGTGAAAATCCTCAGCGAATCTCGCCGCTAATTTCATCGTTTGAGAATATTACGCCCGGTAAGCAAAACGCTGCCAGGTGAAGAGAACAAGCAACTCCCCGTCTTCCAACAATGACTAGTCCACAACATTGACTCTCTTTTGCCTGCGGTATAAATTAGTTGCCAATTAGTCAACGGATGACGATTATATGCACTTAATTACAGCACGCTATCTGCTGGATGCAGCAGAGCGCTTTCCTCAGCAACGGATGGCAATCGTAGAAGCGCGTAAATTTATCGAAAAAGGCTACTTCCCTAATCCGGAAGAGCTGCGCAAGGTCTTTCCATCACTGGATAACTTCAAGTATCTCGATAAACACTATGTCATCAATCTGGCAAACAATGAGCTAAGGCTAATCGCACTGATCTTCTTCGAAAGCCAAAAATTTTATGTCCGCCATATTTTTACGCATAAAGAGTATGATCGGTTCATCGCGCAACATCGTAGCAAGGGGAAGAAAAAGTGAATATTACGCAGGCAATTAATGCAGGTAACGCTCTTGTTGCTGCCGTTCCTTTTTTGGGTGAGAACACCAATGATCAGGACTACAAAGACGCACTTAGCCTGGTGGATTATCTGCTATTGAACGATCCTAATAACCCTCTGGTTGAAATACTCACCGCGCGTATTTCAGCCTGGGAAGAAAAACAGCCAGAACTGGTGGCCTTTAAAGCGGAAGCTGATGCGATGCCAGAAGGTGTAACGTTACTGCGCCTGCTCATCGACACACATAATTTAACCCTCTCTGATTTCCGTCAAGAAATTGGTACAAAATCAATGGTCTCACGCATCCTCAGCGGTGAGCGGAAGTTAACACTGGAGCACATTAAAAAACTGGCGGTGAAATTTGATATTTCTCCGGCACTTTTCTTGTAATCGACGGATGGCGGGAGTCATTCGCCCGGTAAGCAAAACGCTACCGGGCGAATGGATCAAAGAATTTGCGGTTTAATCTGTTCCAGCCAGCTATCCACGCGCTCTTCGGTCAGATCATATTGATTGTCCTGATCGAGCACCAGTCCGACAAACTCCCCGTCTTCCAGCGCAGATGACGCCGAAAATTCGTAGCCTTCGTTGGGCCACGTACCAACCACCTGAGCACCGCTGCTAATCACCGCATCATAAAGAGTGCGCAGACCGCTGACGAAATTGTCCGGATAACCCTGCTGGTCGCCAAGGCCAAATAAAGCCACAATTTTGCCACTAAGACTGGTCCCTGCCAGTTGATCGAGAAACTCACCCCATGATTCGCTGTCACACCCGGCATTCAGCCCCGGCAACTGGCCGTCACCCAGGGTAGGCGTGCCGAGAACCAGCACCGGGTAGGCCAGAAAGGCATCAAGGCTTGTGCGATTAATATTGACCGGCGCATCAGCCACGTCCCCCAGTTTTTGCTGGATCATCTTCGCTATCTTGCGGGTTTTGCCCGTGTCACTGCCGAAAAAAATGCCGATGTTAGCCATACGCGCTCCTGTCATCAATAAGGAAAAGTCCGCCGACAAAGGGCGGTGGTCTGAAAGGGTATTGCGAAGGTTATGCCAGGTTTTCCTGGTGCTTTATTTGCACCAGAGTGGGCTGCGAAGGCGCCAGCGCTGCCGCTTTTTTGTGCATTCTGATGCCGTGCTTTCTCCCGCTGCTGCGGGTTTTGTCCTAAATCCACCTGTTTTACCAGTCAGGATCAAGGTTTAGGCGCGAAAAAGGTCAAAAGGGCTTACAGATTGCATGGTTAATGTCGCCCGACATATTCAACGGGTGAATGTCGCAACCCTGCACAATTTGTTGCAAGTGCGACATTAACGAACCTGACTACAGGAGCTTGTGATGGCCTTTAATTTGATGATGGATGCCAGCGCGCCGCAGGAGATTGCCGGCGCTCTGTCTCTTCAACATCCCGGACTGTTTTTCACGATGGTTGAGCAGGCTCCGATCGCCATTTCTCTGACCGATCCCGATGCCAGCATTCTTTATGCAAACCCGGCGTTTTGCCGCCAGACGGGCTACAGCCTTGATCAGCTGTTAAATCAAAATCATCGACTGCTTGCCAGTCAGCAAACCCCTAAAGTCATTTATCAGGAGATGTGGCAAACGCTGTTACAGCGTCTGCCATGGCGCGGTCAGCTTATCAACCGGCGGCGTGATAACAGCTTATATCTGGCGGAAATCGACATCACCCCGGTGGTTAATGAGCGTGGGGAATTGCAGCATTATCTGGCGATGCAGCGGGACATCAGCGCCAGCTATGCCCTGGAACAACGGCTGCGCAATCATATGACCATGTCAGAGTCGGTACTCAACAACATCCCGGCGGCGGTGGTGGTGGTCAATGAAAATGATCGCATTGTGATGGATAACCTCGCCTACAAAACCTTTTGCGCTGACTTAGGCGGCAAAGAGCTGCTGACCGAACTGGATTTTTCTGCCCGTAAAACCGATCTCTACGCCGGGCAGGTTCTCCCGCTGGTGCTGCGCGGCAATGTGCGCTGGCTGTCAGTGACCTGCTGGGCGCTGCCGGGCGTCAGTGAAGAGGCCAGCCGTTACTTTATTGATACTGCACTGCCCCGCACGCTGGTAGTGGTAACCGACTGTACTCAGCAGCAGCAACAGCAGGAACAGGGACGCCTTGACCGGCTCAAGCAGGAGATGACCACCGGCAAACTGCTGGCCGCCATTCGCGAGTCGCTGGATGCCGCGCTGGTGCAACTCAACTGCCCTATCAATATGCTGGCCGCTGCCCGGCGACTGAACGGCAATGACGGTAATAATGTGGCGCTTGATGCCGCCTGGCGCGAAGGGGAAGAAGCGATGGCGCGCCTGCAACGCTGCCGCCCTTCTCTGGCACAGGAAGAGAGCGACATCTGGCCTCTGCAATCGTTGTTTGATGACCTGCGTGCGCTTTATCACACCCGCTATAACGACGGACAGAATCTGAGCGTTGAACTGGATTCACCGCATCTGGTGGGCTTTGGCCAGCGCACCCAGATACTGGCCTGTCTGAGTCTGTGGCTCGACAGAACCGTCTCGCTGGCGGACGAGCTGAGCGATTTCACCCTTTATACCCAGATCTATGCCAGGGAAGAGGACGGATGGCTCTCTTTATGGCTAAGCGACAATGTGCCGCTTATTCAGGTGCGTTACACCCATTCGCCGGATGCGCTTAATGCCCCAGGCAAAGGGATGGAGCTGCGGCTTATCCAGACCCTGGTCGCTCATCATCGCGGCGCGATAGAACTGAATTCCCGTCCTGAAGGCGGAACCTGCCTGACCCTGCGATTCCCGTTATTTCATTCACTGACCGGAGGCTCACGATGACCCAGCGACCCGAGTCGGGCACGACCGTCTGGCGTTTTGATTTGTCCCAGCAGTTCACCGCTATGCAGCGCATTAGCGTGGTGCTGAGCCGGGCAACCGAAATAAGCCAGACGTTACAGGAAGTGTTGTGTGTGCTACACAACGACGCCTTTATGCAGCACGGCATGCTGTGCCTGTATGACAGCCAGCATGAGATCCTCAATATTGAGGCCTTACAGGAAGCCGACCAGCAGCTGATCCCCGGCAGCTCGCAAATTCGCTATCGCCCCGGAGAAGGACTGGTGGGGACAGTATTATCTCAGGGGCAATCGCTGGTGCTGCCGCGCGTCGCCGACGACCAGCGTTTTCTCGACCGGCTGGGATTATATGATTACAACCTGCCTTTTATTGCCGTGCCGCTGATGGGGCCGCGCTCGACGCCGATTGGCGTGCTGGCGGCGCAACCCATGGCCCGTTATGAAGAGCGACTGCCCTCCTGCACCCGTTTTCTGGAAACTGTCGCCAACCTGGTGGCGCAAACGGTGCGGCTGATGACGCCCGCCGCGACGGTTGCCAGCCCACGAACCGTGGTGGCTCAGGTCGAACGGCAGCGGGGATGCAATGCTCCACGACCGTTCGGCTTTGAGAATATGGTCGGCAAAAGCCCGGCGATGCAGCAGACCATGGAGATCATTCGCCAGGTCTCGCGCTGGGACACTACCGTGCTGGTGCGTGGCGAAAGCGGTACAGGTAAGGAGTTGATTGCCAACGCCATTCACCATAACTCACCCCGCGCGGCGGCACCCTTCGTCAAATTTAACTGCGCGGCGCTGCCGGATACCTTGCTGGAAAGCGAGCTGTTTGGCCATGAAAAAGGCGCTTTTACGGGTGCGGTGCGTCAGCGTAAGGGGCGTTTTGAGCTGGCGGATGGCGGGACCCTGTTTCTTGACGAAATAGGCGAAAGCAGCGCCTCTTTTCAGGCCAAACTGCTGCGTATTTTGCAGGAAGGCGAAATGGAGCGCGTTGGCGGTGATGAAACGCTGCGCGTCAACGTGCGGATTATTGCCGCGACCAACCGCAACCTTGAGGAAGAGGTGCGGATGGGCAATTTTCGCGAAGATCTCTACTACCGCCTGAACGTCATGCCCATCTCTCTGCCCCCGCTGCGGGAACGGCAGGAAGATATCGCCGAACTTGCGCATTTTCTGGTGCGCAAAATCGCCCAGCACCAGGGACGCACGCTGCGCATCAGCGATGGCGCGATCCGTTTGCTGATGGGCTACAGCTGGCCAGGGAATGTGCGTGAGCTGGAAAATTGTCTGGAACGTTCCGCGGTAATGTCGGAAAGCGGACTTATTGACCGGGATGTGGTGATGTTTCATCACCAGGAAAACATGCCGCGACCCAAACCCGCCGCCCCGGTCAAAGAGGATTCGTGGCTTGATAATTCCCTTGATGAACGTCAGCGTCTGATTGCTGCGCTGGAAAAGGCCGGATGGGTGCAGGCCAAGGCCGCGCGTCTGCTTGGAATGACGCCGCGCCAGGTGGCCTATCGTATTCAAACCATGGACATTACCTTGCCGAGGATCTGAAGAGTAAAATTGTGACATTCAACACATTGTCAGCCAAACGCCACAATTACGACAAATAACAGCCAGAGTGGTATTTTTATCTTTTTGTTTTTCAGTAAGTTATAAGAGCAATGTGCGGTACAGCTTTTGCAGCAGGAGGTTATGATTACGCAACTCAAGGAATATTCATGACTTCCTGCTCTTCTCCTGCTGGCAGCGCTGGTTGCCAGGCGCCTGATGCTCCGCTGAGCGATTTTATTGCCGGTAAGGTGGCGTCACACCCTTGTTATTCCCGCAGCGGCCACCACCGTTTCGCCCGTATGCATCTGCCCGTCGCCCCGGCCTGCAATTTACAATGCAACTACTGCAACCGAAAATTTGATTGCAGTAACGAATCACGCCCTGGCGTCTCCTCTTCCCTGCTCACGCCGGAACAGGCGGTAGCGAAAGTGCGTCAGGTGGCGACGGCCATTCCGCAGCTATCAGTGGTGGGCATTGCCGGTCCTGGCGACCCGCTCGCCAACCTCGCCCACTCTTTTAAGACCCTGGAACTGGTGCGTGAGCAACTGCCCGACCTGAAGCTGTGTCTGTCGACCAACGGTCTGATGCTGCCGGATGCGGTAGACAGACTGGTTGATGTCGGGGTTGATCACGTCACTGTAACCATCAATACGCTTGACCCGGACATTGCCGTCCGGATTTATGCCTGGTTATGGCTTGACGGCGAACGCTACAGCGGACGGGAGGCCGGGCAAATTCTGGTCGACCGTCAGCTTGAGGGCGTACGCAGACTGACGGAGAAAGGAGTACTGGTAAAGATCAACTCGGTGCTGATCCCTGGCATTAACGATCGAGCAATCGATGATGTCAGCCGCACGCTACGTCAGTACGGCGCTTTTATTCACAATATTATGCCGCTGATTGCGCGCCCGGAGCACGGCACGGTGTTTGGCCTGAACGGCCAGCCGGAGCCGGATGCGGCAATGCTTGCCGAAACCCGCGCCCGCTGTGGCGAAGTAATGCCACAGATGACCCACTGCCAGCAGTGTCGCGCCGATGCGATTGGGATGTTAGGTGAAGATCGCAGCCAGCAATTTCAGTTAACACCGCTGCCCACTGAGACCCAACCCTGGCTACCGATGCTGCAACGCCGCGCCAGGCTGCATGCCAGTATTGCGACCCAGGGCGAGTCGGATGAGCCGGAGGCCTGCCTGGTGGCAGTTGCTTCGACCCGGGGCGATGTCATTGATTGTCATTTTGGTCATGCAGATCGTTTTCGTATTTACAGCCTGTCGGCGGCGGGTGTGGTGCTGGTCAATGAGCGCTTTACCCCGAAATATTGCCAGGGCAGTGACGAATGCGAACCTCAGGACAGCGATGACCGCATGGCCGCCATGCTGGCGCTGCTGGCGGATGTGAAAGCCGTTTTTTGTTCACGTATTGGCTATGGTCCCTGGCAACGCCTGGAAGCGCAAGGGATCCAGCCCTGCGTTGACGATGCCTGGCAACCCGTGACTCATGCCCTCACTCGCTGGTGGGATCTGTACCGGCAGAAATGGCAGGATAGTGACTATAAACAAGGAGTTGCCTGATGGATGAACGATACTGGTTACGCCGGTTACTGCATCTTTACGCCCACGGCGAAGGCTGCTACCCGCTCTCGATGGGGCTGAGCGATCCGCTGTGGTCAAACCTTGATGCACAAATGGACAAACCGGCTTATACCGCGCCGTCAGACATTGTCCTGCGCCGCACGTTAATGAGCGAGTTGATTGCCACCCGTAAGGAAGAGCAAGCCCAGCTCGCTGACTGGCTGGAATGTCATATGCAGCCGGATGCCGCCCCAATGCAACATATCATTGCCAGCGTTTCGCTGGCTTTTAACCATCTCTGGCAGGATCTGGGGCTGAGCTCCCGGGAGGAATTACGCGAGTTGATGACCGACTGCTTCCCGCAACTGGTAGAGATGAACAGCGAGAATATGCGCTGGAAGAAATTCTTCTACCGCCAGCGCTGTTTGCATTCAGAAGGTGAATTAGTGTGTCGTTCCCCCAGCTGCGACGCCTGTTGTGAAAGACAGGTCTGCTTTGAGGTGTATTAATAGACAATTAACTCACTTTAACGACAATGGGCAACGTTTCCACACCGTTTGCCCTTTTTTAACATTTAATGTGCAAATATTTTGCAGCATTAACAGTTTCATTTCACTGTGCTGTTAATGTACCTTGTATCACGTAGACTTATGAGTATGTGTGGAAAAACGAGGTGGCAAATGTATGCTTTTGTAGCCAGACAGGCGATTTTCGATAGTCAAATGAATACCGTCGGCTATGAGCTGCTGTTCAGGGATAGTATGACCAACCGATTCCCTGATGTCTCATCTGAGCAGGCGACAACCCAACTGATTGAAGAGCAGTTTTTCGGCGCGCCCATCGGGCGTAAAAACGAAAACAATTCGGTGTATGTCAATTTCCCGCATCAATTACTGGTCGATGGGATGGCAGAAACTCTGCCGAAGAACCGCGTCGTCATCGAAATCCTGGAGACTTCAGAACCTGACCACCACCTGCTGTCAACCGTAAAACGGCTTCAGACACTCGGTTTTCGCCTTGCGCTGGATGATTTCACCATGAGTCCCGACTGGGATGTGTTTATTCCCTGGATTAATGTAATTAAATTCGATGTGCAAAAAAATAGTCAGCAGGAAATTGATCATTACATTCAAAAAAACCGCCAGCTTTTACAGCATACCGTCTTATTGGCTGAAAAAATTGAAACCAATGAGGAGTATGAAACTTTTAAAAAAATGGGATTCAGACTCTTTCAGGGCTATTTTTTTAGCAAACCTGTTGTCTATAAAAGTAACAAACTGATGCATAATCGCGCATTCGCGCTGAAATTAATGCAGGAAGTGAATATCGAGTCCCCTAATTTAAATCGCATTGAAGATTTGCTCAAACGCGATGTTTCTCTGTCTTTCAAAATAATGCGTTATGCGCAAAATATTCTCTATAACACCAGTGGTATTAGCGGATTTCGCAACCAGTCGCTGAAGGACATTGTGGTTTATTTGGGTATTAATGAATTGCGCCGTTTTGTTCTCGTGGCCTGTCTGACCTCTTTTGAAACTGTCAGAACCGCAGAAATTTATTACCTCAGTTTGATCCGCGCGAAGTTTTGTGAACTGCTGGCCTCGCGCAGTCAGTCTTACCAGATGTCGAGCGAAGCCTTTATGGTCGGCCTGTTCTCGCTGCTTGACGTGATCCTTGAAACCCCGCTTGACGTGCTGATGGGGCAGATTGCTGTCTCGCCGGACGTCATAAAAGCGCTCCAGCATCAGGACGGTTTGCTCTACCGTTATGTGCTGCTGGCGCAGCTGTATGAACAGCGTCTGTGGGTCGAAGCCAGTGATATGGCCGGTGAGTTGGGGCTCTCGGAAAATGTCGTGATGGACATGATGAATACCGCAACCCGATGGGCTGATGAACTGCCTGTTGGATTCGGAAAATAAAAGTAACTACTTTTTTAATATGATTTCGCGGCGCAATTGTTTCTCATGAAATAGTGCTTATTGTTGTCGCGAATCTATTTTTTTGCAAAAAATTCACATATTCCATACAACTAATCGGCACTTAAGCAAAATTATTGCTTTGTGCATTATCACAATTCTACAACGATAAAATTGTGTGACTCAGATCAATTAAAAAAAATCAATCTTCCCGCCCTGGTGCCGTTATTAATATTACCCTTTATTAAAAAAAGACCACTCTATGAACAAATTATCGCAAGCGTCAGTCTTAACTAAGCTTCTCACCGGGTTTTCAATTCTTATCGTGATGATGCTCATTCTGGGTGGCGTTGCTATTTATCAGTTAAACGCCAGTAACCATAATATCGATAAATTTCGCGAAAACCGTATGCCAGGGATTCGCTATACCCTCGAAATGCGTGGCGTGTTGTCGGAAATGCGCCTGCAACAAACCCAGTATATTGCTTCCGTCACCCCAAAAGAGCGCGAGCAACACCGGGTTGAACTGCTGCAAAATCAGGAGACTTTCCTTAACGCCCAGCGCCAGTATGAAAAACTCAGCCAGGATGCCCCGGAAGATATGCGCGCCCTGTTTGCGACCATTGCCAGTAATTTCCAGAACTTTGTCGATGTGAATGCCAAAGTGATTGAAGCGGTCAGCAACGAAAATCTCGAAGAAGCGTCAAAAATCAGCGGCGCGGTGTCGTCAAAATACCGTTCACAGCTGATGAAAGATCTGGCGAAACTTGTCGACCGGGAAGTAGCGACCGGGGAGGAAGCAGGACAAGCCTCGCAGGCCGCCTACACCACGGCACTCTATACCTTCTCCGGCCTGTTGCTGCTGGCGCTGGTCGCAACCGGGTTCATCGCCCTGCTTATCTCCCGCAGCTTTGCCCGTCAGTTGGGTGGTGAGCCGTCATACGCGGTCTCTATTATGCAGGAGATTGCCTCCGGTAATCTGAACGCCAATGTCCAGTTGAGAGACAATGACAACACCAGTCTGCTGGCGACCATCAAAGAAATGAATGGCAAACTGGCTGATATTATTAACGGCATAATTAACGGCAGTGAATCTATTTCGCTGGCCGCCAATGAGATTGCTCAGGGTAACAGCGATTTGTCCCAGCGTACTGAAGAGCAAGCCGCTTCGCTGGTGCAGACCTCCTCCAATATGCAGCAGATCACCGAGAACGTGAAAAGCAACGCCGATAACGCGCGTAAAGCCAGTGAACTGGCGCGTGAAACCTCACAGACGGCGGTCAAAGGCGGCAAAGAGGTGGATGACATGCTTAAACGCATGCATGAAATCGCCCACAGCTCACAAAAAATTGTCGATATCATCTCGGTGATTGAAGGGATCGCCTTCCAGACTAATATTCTGGCGCTGAATGCTGCAGTTGAAGCCGCCCGCGCGGGTGAGCAAGGCAAAGGCTTTGCGGTGGTTGCCGGTGAAGTTCGCAATCTGGCGCAGAAAAGTTCCTCTGCCGCCAAAGAGATCAAACAGCTGATTGAAGGGACGGTCGATAAGATCACCGACGGCTCACGCTATGCGGATACCGCCAGCCGGGCGATGGAGCAGATCGTAAATTCGGTAAATAAAGTGACCGATATTGTGGCCGAGATTTCCGCTGCCTCCACCGAGCAGCATCAGGGTATTAAGGAAATCAGCATGGCCATCGATCAGATGGACACCGTTACCCAACAAAACGCCTCTCTGGTCGAACAGGCTGCCGTTGCGGCGCAGTCGATGACTGAGCAGAGTGAAATGCTGCGTGATTCCGTACGCTACTTCCAGTTGCGGATGCATAACGCTCACTAAATAATGATGCTACGGACGCCGGGCAACCGGCGTCATTTCAGATCAGCTTACGATCGTTTTCGGCTCCATAAATGCCGCAATCCCCCAGCGCCCAACCTCACGCCCGATGCCAGATTGCTTAAAGCCGCCGAATGGCGCGCCACCTTCGTGAGTGAGGGTGTTAATTTGCACCCGTCCGGCATGAATGCGTGCCCCGACGGCTTGTGCGCGATCGGCATCACCGCCCAGCACCAGAGCGCTCAACCCGTATTCCGTATCGTTAGCAATGGCGACGGCATCGTCGTCATTTTCATAAGTGATGATTGATAATACCGGACCAAAAATCTCTTCTCTGGCGATGCGCATCTGATTGCTGACATCAGTGAATAACGTCGGTTTAACAAACCAGCCCTGACCGCTGTTTTCCGGACGCCCTTCTCCTCCCGCCAGTAACTTTGCCCCTTCCTCTACGCCGATACGAATGTAGCCCTGCACCCGTTGCCACTGTTTATCACTGACCATCGGGCCAATAGTTGTGCGGGGGTCAATTGGGTCGCCTGACTGAATTTGACGCACCGCCGCTTGCAGTGCCACTTCACACTCCGTTTTACGTGAACGCGGCACCAGGATCCGCGTTCCGGCGATACAGGCCTGGCCGCTGTTCATAAATCCGGCCTCCAGTGCGAGGGGAACAGCCGTAGCCAGATCCGCATCATCAAGGATGATAGTTGGCGATTTGCCACCCAGCTCAAGGGTCACACGTTTAAAACTTTCCGCAGCATTTCGCAAAATCGCTTTGCCGGTGAGCGTAGAACCGGTAAAGGAGATTTTTGCCACATCCGGATGGCGGCTTATTACTTCTCCCACAACGTCACCCCGCCCGGTCACAATGTTGCAGATACCTGGCGGAAGCCCGGCGGCATCCAGTGCTTTCATCACCACCTGCGTTTGTAAGGCACTCATTTCACTGGGCTTAATCACTGCGGTGCACCCCGCCGCCAGCGCGGTGGCAAGATTGCCACAGATAAATCCGGCATTACTGTTCCAGGGTGTGATAAGCCCGGCCACCCCCAGCGCAGTCATATGTACCTGCGCCTTCCCTACCGACGTAGTGAAGGCAAACTGCTGCACATCGCGCATCACCTGTTCAATCACATCGACCGGATAATGCGCCATCCAGTTAGCACGTGAAACCGGGGCGCCGTATTCAACAATAATGCTCTCCAGCAGTTCATCCTGATAGCTCGCCATGGCATCACGAATTCTGCCAAGGACATCGAGACGTTCGGCGACGCTGGTTTGCGACCAACCGACAAAAGCGGCTTTTGCCGCGGCAATGGCAGCGATAGCATCCGCCTCATTCGCCAGCCGCACGCGGCCAATAACCTGCGCGCTAGCCGGATTAAATAGATCGTAATACTCGTTGCCCTGGGCGGTGATAAATTTACCGTTAATAAAGTGCTGTTCGAGCTGTTGCATACTGACCTCCTGATTGATGGCCTCAGTGTTGCACAACTTTATCGCGCCGATAATCCACGCTATCCTGCAAGGGTTGTTTCGAAAATCGGGATAATCTATGCATCGTTCAGGACTGGTAGAGCTGGAAGTGGTAATGGCGGTGATCCGCCAGGGCAGTTTTCGCGCAGCCGCGCAGGAATTAGGCATGTCTGCAACGGCGGTCAGTAATGCGATTGCCGGGCTGGAGTCGCGCCTGGAGACCCGGTTATTTAACCGCACAACACGCAGCGTGGCGTTGACGGAGGCCGGGCAGCGCTTTGTCGATCGTGTCGGCCCGGCATTACAGGTCATCCAGCTCGCTGCCGATGAAATTCATAGCCAGCCGCAAGAGCCTTCAGGTACCCTGCGCCTTAACGTGCCCCAGGCGGCAGGACGGCTGTTTCTTGATGATTTGATCATCCGTTTTCTTGGCCGTTTCCCGCAAATACGCCTTGAGGTCGCCAGTGAAGCAAGAATGATTGATATTGTTGCGGAAGGCTACGATGCGGGTATTCGCCTGGCCGAGTCTGTCCCGCAGGATATGATTGCCGTCCCGCTGACGCCTGACATCCGTATGCGTGTTGTCGCAACGCCCGCCTGGTTTGCCGGGCATGGCGTCCCCCAGACTCCGGAAGAACTTACCCGACATCAGGGGATTTGCATGCGCATGTCACATGGCGGTGTTTATCGCTGGGAAATGGAACGCCACGGTCAGCAATTTGCCATCACTGTGCCGGCGAGGCTTGCCACCACCGATCTCTTTACGTCAATCAGCGCGGTAAAGGCGGGTCTGGGGGTGGGCTTTCTCCCCGAATTGTATATTCAGGATCTGCTGCAAACGGGGGAATTAGTTAGCGTGCTGGATGAGTGGACACTGCCTTTTAAGGGCCTGTGTTTGTATTACCCCGGTCACCGACATATTCCGGCAGGATTGAAAGCATTTATTGCCTTTATTCGTGAGGACAGGCAGCAATTATCAGGTGATAGCCGCATTATGTAAAAAAGAGTCGCATAAGAGACAATCAATGCAGATAAAGCCTGAAGGGGCTGGCCCCCATCAGGCTTTTACTCAGGGTAATGCACTAACGAATGAGATATCCCAGGCCGTGGCAATAAGCGAGATACTGAATACCAGGCCAACAACAAGCGGTAACCTTTTTTCCAGTTTGTCCATTTTGCCCCCTCTCTTCGTTCGGGTTGTACCTGTTATGGTCACAACAACGTTTCCCTGGCCGACCGGGTCGACACGGGTGTGGCAGAGTAAATTATAGGCCACAACGGCGAGCCTGCCTGACTTTTAAGAAGATGCGCCGATGTTGAGGTTCCTGGTTCTAAACAAACTGAATAGTATGTTGTAACTAATTATGAGGTAAAAGAAAGGAGCAGCATAAACTGGCTGCCCCTTTGACTCGCTATACTGCGCTGATTAGCACAGCGGTTTTACTGCTTCACGCATCCCGCGTAACAGAATGGCATCCAGGTCCAGTGAAACCTGTTCTACCAATCCTGCAACCTGGGTCAGATCCTGCTCCCAGTGCTCGCTGACGGCTAAAATAGATTTGACCAGTTCGCTGGTGCTGATCTGACGATCACCATGCTGGCTCCACAGCTGCTGGTAACGCTCAATCCAGTGGGCATCATCCTGTACCGGATAGGCTTCACCCTGACGTTCAGCACGGTAGAACGCAATCAGTGCCGCGAGGGAAAAAGTCAGACGAGCCGGTAACTTGCCGTTTTGCGCCTGCCCTTTCAGCAGTTGCGGCAGAATACGGGTGCGGAATTTGGTCATCCCGTTGAGCGCAATCGAAAGCAGTTGGTGTTTGATATACGGGTTGCGGAAACGGCCCGTTACTGCGCTGGCGAAGGATTCCAGCTCATCACGCGGCAGGTCGAGCACCGGGATAATCTCTTCGTAAATCGCTTTCTCTACGAAGGCACAGACTTCGGCGTCATTCATCGCTTCGCCGACGGTATCAAGACCCGCCTGGAACGCGACCGGAACCAGTGCAGTGTGCGCCCCATTGAGGATCGCCACTTTACGCTCTTTGTAGGGTTTGATGTCATCCACAATCAGCACGTTCAGCGGGTATCTGTCCAGACGCAGTTCCTGCGCCAGGGATTTTGGCCCCTGAATCACAAACAGATAGAAGTGTTCGGCGGTATCGAGGAAGCTGTCGTGGTAACCCAGTTCGCTCTCAATTTGCGCCACTTCATCACGCGGATAACCGGTGACGATACGGTCAACGAGCGTTGAGCAGAAGGTATTGGCTTCATTCAGCCACTGGGTGAAGGCCGCAGGCAGCGCCCACTCCTGAGCGTAACGCAGCACCAGTTCACGCAGGGCATCACCATTATAATCAATCAGTTCACACGGAATAATTACCCAGCCTTTATCCGCAGCACCGGCAAAGTGACTGAAACGTTCGAACAGCAAACGGGTCAGTTTGGCCGGATAGCTGACGGCGGGCGCATCTTCGAATTTGTCGCCGGCATGGTAACTGATACCGGCTTCAGTGGTATTCGAGAAAACAAAGCGCATCTGCGGATTGTGCGCCAGTTTCAGGAACTCATCGTACTGACTGTAAACGCTGATTTCACGGTTTACGGAACGGATCAGGCGAGAGTCGCTGACCGCTTCACCCTCATCGTTGAGACCACGGATGATGGTGGTGTACAGCCCGTCCTGAGTACTCAGTGAAGGGGGGAATGTGCTGTCGATCGGACGCACCAGCACAATGCCCGCGTTCAGGTCAGTGTGTTCGTTTAACAGATCGATTTGCCAGTCAACGAAAGCACGCAGAAAGTTGCCTTCACCAAATTGAATCACACGCTCAGGGTAAGTTGCACCGGGAAAATCGCGGCGGTTTAGAGTGTTCACAATGAGTTCCTTTTTTGATTAGTCATACAACCCAGGAAGATTGGTGTAATAACTTACCAGACTTTTAAACCATGAACCCCTGTTTTGATCAAAGTGAGCAGACAAATTCTACCCTCATCACAAAAACTTATAAAAAACCGTCGTTCCTGTCATTTCCCCGTCCGGCATCAGGGCATAACGCGGGATCACCCCAACCTTTTGCCAACCGCATTGCGAATAGAAGGTTTCGGCCCCGCTGCCGGTGCTGGTATCGAGCACCAGTACCGTTTTGCCCTGATCCTGGGCGAGTGTTTCCAGTGCCGTCATCAACCGACCGGCGATCCCTTTGCGTCGTGCACGGTCATGCACCAGCAGTTTGGCCACATCCGCACGATGGGGCTGGTTGTCCGGTTGACTGAGAATAAGTTGTACGGTGCCGACAATCCCCTGGCCGTCAATTTCATCGACCAGCACCAGTCGCTCGCCGCGGGCGACGCTTTGGGCAACCTGTTGCCAGAACGGGCGCGATTTCTCGCGATCAAAAGGCAGCATAAAACTGACGGAGGCGCCGCCCTGGACGCAGTTTTCCAGGACTTCGCAGAGTTCATCGATATGCAGCAAAATTTCATCAGCGCTGAGCGCGCGTGGGGAAGAAGATGTGGTCATTTTTAGTCCTTAAAAACAACCACTATCGCGGTTACATCTGATTAACACAACAACCAGAATTCGTGTTTTTTAGGTGCTTACTGCGGTTTTCGACTGGTATGGGTTTTCATATCCATCATTTTCACGTTCGCATCGTTCAGCCAGGCCTGAACATCGCCTGCGCCGTTATGGTCAAACTCGCTGACTCCCCAGTTAAAGCTCAGCGACCAGGGTTTACCTGACGTCAGATTCCAGGCCTTAGTCTGCTCAACCAGGTGCTTAACCGCAATCCACGCCCCTTTCTCATCCGTATCGGAAAACAGGATAACGAATTCATTGCTGCCATAGCGCACCAGCAGGTCGGCGTCACGTAAATTAGCCCGCATTACCGCAGCCAGAGAGCGCAAAGCGTCATCCCCTCCGGTTCGTCCCCAGTCGGCATTGATCTTTTTCAATTCGGCTAAATCCAGCCGGGCCAGCGTCAGGGGTTCAGCCCGGCGTCGGGCGCTGGAAATGGCAAATTTCACCAGGCTACCAAAGGCGCGGCGGTTAAAAAGCCCTGTCAGTTCATCGGTGCTGGTGGCGCTCAGGACGGCGAATTCGTTTTCAACAATCGATGCGAGATCTTTAAGGATTTCCAGCTCGCCCGGCGTGAACTCTCGCGGCTGGATATCAGCCAGACACAAGACCCCGGCAATGGCCCCATCCGGTAAACTTAAGGGATAGCCTGCATAAAAACGCAGACCCGGCTCCCCACTGACCACCGGGTTATCGGCAAAACGCGTATCGTTCTGGCAGTCGTTGATAATAAGCGGCGCGGCGTTGAGGATGGCATGGCCGCAAAAAGAGAGATCGCGAGGGAAATTTTCGTAAGCCAGGCCATCACTGGTTTTAAACTGCAGCGTCTCTTTCGCCACCAGCGTGACCAGCGCATAAGGCACATTGAATAGTCGCTTCGCTAACTGTGTCAGACGGTCAAAGAGTTCGCTGATACCGGTATCGAGCAGGCCTGAGTCGTAGAGCGACCGCAGACGATCTTCCTCATTGGCAGGTATGGCAGGTGTATTCATTGATTGCTTTCTCGCTATTTTTTACCTGATATGGGCCGCGAGTCTAAAAAACGTCCAGCGTCAATTTCGCGGGTTCAGCATAAAGCGTAGCGTATTCAGCAAGTTTGTCAGTGTGCGTAGATCTGGTTTTTACCCAGCCGTTTGGCTTTATACAGGGCATCGTCTGCCGCTTTAAGCCAGTGCGTCACGCTGTGCATCCCCGGCGCCGCGCTGGCGATACCAATACTGAGGGTACAGCGAAAGCTATGATCGGGCTTGACGGTGGTTAAGGCTGCGGCTTCAAGAATGCGCGTTGCCACCACCAGCGCCTCTTCCGGCGTGGTATTGGGTAATAAAATCACAAACTCATCGCCCCCCAGTCGCGCTGGCGTGTCGGTTTTGCGGGTCGCCGCATGAAGAATTTTTGACACTGAGACCAGCAACGCATCCCCCACCTCATGCCCAAAACGGTCGTTCACCTCTTTAAAGTTATCGATATCGATAAACATCAGCGACGAGTGACGCGGCGACTGGTTGAACTGCTCAAGCTCGTACTGAATACGTTGTTCCAGCAAACGGCGGTTGGCAATATCCAGTAGCGGATCCATCATCGCTATCCGTTCAAGTTCGCGGCTTTTCCTGCGCAACTTGACGGCAATGGTATCGGTTAGCACGCTGAGGGCCAGCATATAAACAGCCACCAGTGGCAGGGTGGCGAGCATCGTGCGCTGAGTCACTATGGGTTCAAGGTGCATTCCCTGCGCAATCCAACTGGCTGCGAAAACAGCCACCATCACCAGCCCGGCTTTGCGCATCAGCTCAAAGCCCCCGGCGGAGAGGCGGTCAGAGAGCAGAATAGTGGCAATCACCACCGAAGGCAGTGGATTGACGGCCATCATCGCGATCCAGAAACCACCGACACCGGCATCAAAAATGAGGTTGTAGTGTTCAGTACTCAGAGGGGTTGGCGAGTAGCGCGCGCGTAAATAAGCGACGCCAGGCCAGACAAAAGCATTGGCCCCGAGTAACAGCATCAGCCACAGCGGCCGTTGCAACTCGAGCAAAACAGAAAGGATGGGAAAGAAACATAAAAATGTTCCCAGGATACGCATCAGGTACATTCTTCTGACAAAACTTCTGCCAGCTATCCGTGAACTTTTTTTCAAATGATCAGATCCATTCATGACGCGATTTAATTCCAAAACCTATACTGCGTCATAGTATTGACGTTAAAAATTAGTAGCAAGCAATTTAATAAGTTATCGATATTGTTTCCCCTTATAGTTCACCTTTCTGTACGTTTTTTAGCAATCAATCCAGGCCGCTGATAACTGCCCTGCTCGTCTTCGCGTCAGGTATCGCCATACTGGTGCAGTTACGCCCCGCTTTCTTGGAGCGATAGAGATATTCATCCGCTTGCGCCAGTAACTTATTGAAGACGTCCGTCACTGAGTCTGAATGCGCCTGTCTGTTACTGATACCAATGCTTACCGTCAGTCTCAGGGCGTGTTCTTGCCACATAAAGCGATGGGATTCTACCGAGCGGCGAATTTTCTCCGCGAGGATATAGCCTTCACCCGGATCGCGGGTGGCAGTCACGACGGTAAACTCTTCGCCGCCCATCCGCGCCACCATGCCCTGCTCGCCAATCTCCTGCTGTACTTTACGGGCAAAGGATTTCAGTACCTTATCGCCACATTCATGGCCGTAGCTGTCATTGACGCTTTTAAAAAAATCGATATCAAGCAGCATCACCGTCAGGTGTTTTTTGGCAAAGCCGTAGCTGTCACGATTGAGGGCTTCATACAGACCGGAACGCGAATAGACCTGGGTCAGAAAATCAAAATCGGCGCGCAGGGAAACCTGGCGAATCAGGCGATTAATAGTCGCCACACTGACCGAGACAATCACCGGGCAAATCGCCATTGTGGCGATACCCAGTCGGGCGGAAAACATCCGAGGCATTTGTAGCG
The DNA here is from genome assembly GCF_965644225.1 of Phytobacter sp. V91. NCBI lineage: Bacteria > Pseudomonadati > Pseudomonadota > Gammaproteobacteria > Enterobacterales > Enterobacteriaceae > Phytobacter > Phytobacter sp. V91. The sequence continues at coordinate 48,329 of NZ_CBFFRJ010000013.1, forward strand.
GTGAGGCAACAAAGATATTGATGATGCCATTGGCCATTAAAATGATTTCCAGCCCCCCGGTAATTAGCGTCAGCAGGCAGGTCACCGGAATAGGATATTGCACTGCGCACCAGATAAGGGCCGGCAGAGGAAACGCCAGACTGCCTGCGCCGCCAATGCATACCGACGCCGCGACCGAGGCGACCAGCGCCAGTACCGGTAGCAGATGACGGCCTTTCAGCACCGGGATAACGCGTGGCCAGCTGAAGGTTAACATACAGGGCATAATCAACACCCCGGTGGAGAATTGCTCGCTAAACCAGTCGTAAAACAAACTGATAAAGCCCTGACCACCGATCCCGACCGAAGCCGTCGCCCCTACCAATGCACACAGCAACGCCGAGATCAGGCAGTAGCTAAAAAGATTAAGGGCATTTATGGGTTGTGGCGTCTGGCGTATCCGCCGCTTTTCCCGCAGGACCAGCGTCGCCATGCTCAGGATAAACACCATATTAGAAAGGTTAATCAGTATGCTTGCCATTCCCCAACTGGCGGTGATGCCGTCATAGGCCAGCATGGCAAGATAACTCAGCAGGTAGAGATACCAGCGATTCAGAAAAGCATAGCGTGCAAAAAGCCCTGCCATAACGGCATTCAGCGGCCAGAACAGTGACAGTTCATCGACCAGACGCAGCATCGCGCCAATAAAATAAAACAGCGTAGTGGCAATAAAAATAAGCGCTGCATTAACAACGGGTCTGCCTTCCCGAAAGGGACGGAAAGGTTCAGCAAGCAAAGCACGCATTAGATATCAATCCATTCATTGACGATGCAAATCATTCAGGCGTGGCAAAATTATCACAGAGCTTAACATGCAATGCTTTAATAACAGCCTGCTAACAGGCTTAATACCACGAATGATTAGCGCGATGAATTCATTTGCAGCACCAGCCAGTGGTAAATGACATCGACTACGTAACTTTGTTGCTCGGTCGTTAAGGCAATACCCGGCGGAATATTATGCCATTTCGCCAGGCAACCCCGACAGCAGGTTGCGGTCGCGTGCTGGGCAATAAACACTGGATGACCGCGCATTGGCGTCTGTTTGCCGTCATTGGGAGGAAATGCCGGGGCAAGACGTCTGGCGACAAAATCAGCCGCGTGGCTGGCGATCACGGGCGCGCCTTTGTCCACGCAGTATTGTCTCTCTTTCACGCCGAGGCGAAAACGCGAGCGAAAGGTCGAGCGCGCCAGCCGGGCAAACAGCAGATCGTGATTATCCATCAGTAAACCGAGCGCCCCAGCCGTTGGGTCAGGGCTTCAAGCAGCGCGATGCCCGCCAGTGAATTACCCGCTTCGTCCAGTGCCGGGCTCCAGACGGCGATCGCCATTTCATGCGGCACAATGGCGACAATCCCACCCCCGACGCCCGACTTGGCCGGAAGCCCCACGCGCCAGGCAAACTCACCGGCGTTCTGGTACATACCGCTGGTCGCCATCAGCGCATTGACCTGACGGGTTTGTTGCGCGCTTAGCATGGGGATCTGACTTGCCGACGCCTGACCCTGACTGGCGAGAAACAGGAAGGTGCGCGCCAGCTCAACGCAGCTCATGCGCAGGGCGCAGTAGTGAAAGTAATTTTGCAGTACGGTGGTAACGTCATTATGAAAGTTGCCGAAGGATTTCATCAGCCAGGCAATAGCCGCGTTACGCGCGGAGTGTTCAAACTCAGAGCGGGCCACTACGCTGTCAAAGCTGATATCTGGTGAACCAGAGAGACGTCTGACAATTTCCAGCATACGCTGACGCGGGGCGCTCAGGCGGCTTTGCAACATATCACAGACCACCAGCGCACCGGCATTAATAAAGGGATTACGGGGTTTGCCCTGCTCTATTTCCAGCTGGAGCAGGGAATTGAAGGGTTGCCCGGAGGGATCTTTGCCCACCCGCGTCCAGATTTCCGCTTCTTCATAGTGGTTCATCGCCACCGCGAGACTCAGGACTTTCGAAAGCGACTGTATGGAGAAACGTTCATCCGCATCGCCCGCCTGGTAGTGTTCCCCGTTCACCGTACTGATGGCGATCCCCAGTTTGTCACCACTGACCTTTGCCAGCGCAGGAATATAATCGGCGACTTTCCCGCGACCCAGCAGCGGACGCACTTGCTCAAGCAGTGCATCCAGCATCTCATTTCCCATCACTTTCGCCACGTTCCGTCCTTATCCCCGGGCCATAATCGGGCTGCGAGTATAGCAAATATCAGGCCGGGAGACGAAAACGGGAAACGGCCTGCATCAGGCGATGCGAATCCTCATGCAGTTGTACTGAAGCCTCGGTGGCCGAGCTCACCAGCTCACCGGTACGCTGCGCCACGTGATTAAGGGAGTGCAGCCGCCGGGTCATATGGTGAATACTTTCCCCCTGGCTTAAGGTGGCGGATGAAATGTCATTCAGCAAACCGCTCAGATTCGCCACAAGGCCGGTGACTTTTTGCAGATTATTTTCCAGCTTGTTCACCGCCTGAGAGCCGTCATCAATGCCCTGCAGGGAATGGTTAATCATCTGCTGGATTGTCTGCGTCGAGTGGCTGCTTTTACGCGCCAGCAGCCCGACCTCTTTCGCCACCACCGCAAAACCACGACCGTGGTTACCGGCATGCGCCGCTTCAATGGCCGCGTTCAGCGCCAGAATATTGGTCTGAAACGCCACGCCGTCAATCAGCTCAACAATGCCACGCATCTCCGACGCCCGATCGACAATGGCACGCATCGACTGGTTAACGGTATCCATCATGCTGTCGCCCCCGGCAGCGACCTGCCGCGCTTCATCGGCGCGTTGACTGGCAAGCTCGGCGTAGCCGGTATTGCCCTCAACATGGGATTCAAGACTGGCGATATGCGAGGTGACATCCGCCAGCTCCTGCGCCTGACGGGTTGATTGCTGATAAAGCTTCTGGTTTCCCTCAGCCAGGCTGTCGATATTGCTCACCATCGAGGTAGTGGCGTGGCTCACCTGGCTGACCAGCTGTTGCAGCCCCTGTTGCATGGTGCCGATACTCAGGCCAATTTGATCGATTTCGCGGTTAAAGCGTTTAACGTCCGGTAACGCAGCGGAGAGATCTCCCGCCGCCAGGGTATTAATATGGGCAATCAGCCGCCGCAGGGGGGTAATTACCCAACGCGACATGGCAACCCAGACCACCACGGCTATCAGCACCAGCACCCCTGGCACCAGCACAAAAATATGCTGAAGTTGCGCCAGATTGCCCATCAGCGCCTGTCGCCCCTGCTCGGCCTGCTTTTCGCTCCCTTGCAGGAAACGGGCGTAATTGTCATTAAAATCGGCCTGAAACGCCTGGGCAGGCACGGCAAAAAAGGCATCAATAGACTGTGTTTTCACCAGCCCGTCCGCCTGCTCCTTAATGGCCCCGTAAAAGAGCTGGTAGCTGTTGATCAGCGCCTCATCTTTTGGCGGGTTAAGCGCAAGCCATGCCTGCCAGGCCTGTTGTGAGGTGGCCAGCGCCTGCCGGGTTTCATCCATCAGACTATGCCAGCTACCGTCAGATCCGGTCTCTTTATCCTGCATAAAATAGACGCCCGCCCGATTGAGCAAGTCACTGGCGGCCAGCAGCGAAACGCGCGCCTGATCGACTTTGACCTGCTGAAGGTGGGTCTGTTGATTTAGCTGTTCGTTATAACGTGCGTCGTTAAGGGAGGTGGAAAGCAGAATAGAGGTGGCGATTTGCAGCGCCGAAAACAGGCCAATAACCCAGAAGATACCGGCCAGCAAGCCAAAATCCCGTGGTGTGATACGCCGAAAAATGCGGCGAAAAATTTGATTTAAGTTCATGATATTCTTCTATAACCCTACGATTTACGTGAGTCTACGAAAGAATAATGACAGAACCATGACAGGCCTCAAGTGCGCGCCCGCTAAGGGCGCGCTCTGGATCAGAGGCGGTCTTTCCAGACGGTTTGCACATTACAGAACTCATGCAGACCGAAGTGTGACAGTTCACGACCGAAGCCGCTTTTCTTCACCCCGCCAAAGGCCACCCGCGCATCGCTGGCGCAGTAACCGTTAATAAATACCCCGCCGCACTCCAGTCGGGCGGCAAATTCATCGGCCAGCGCCTGATTGCCAGTGAAGACGGTGGCAGAGAGGCCAAACTCGCTGTCGTTGGCAAGCGCCAGGGCATGTTCCGCGTCACGGGCGACGGTAATTGCCGCAACCGGGCCGAACATCTCCTGACGAAACGCCGTCATCTGCGGAGTGACATGGGTCAGTACGGTTGCCGGATAGAAGTTCCCTGCCCCCGCCGGTTTCTCGCCGCCAAGCGCCAGGGTTGCCCCTTCATTAACGGTTGCCAGAACCTGGGCATGAAGTTCATCGCGCAGATCAAAGCGCGCCATCGGCCCAAGGTAGTTGCTTTCGTCTTCCGGCGAACCTTGTTGCAGAGCAACTGCCGCGGCAACAAATTTCTCAGTGAAGGTATCCGCAATTCCCGCTTCCACAATAAAGCGCTTGGCCGCGGCACAGACCTGCCCGGTGTTCTGATAACGCCCGGTCACCGCAGCTTTAACCGCCAGCTCAATATCGGCGTCATTAAGCACGATAAAGGGATCGGATCCGCCCAGTTCCAGCACACATTTTTTCAGTGCCGCACCGGCCTGCGCGCCAATTGCCGCTCCCGCACGCACGCTGCCCGTAACGGTAACAGCCGCAATACGTGGATCGTTAATGGCCTGGCTTACGCCGTCATTGGTGGCGTTCACCCAATTAAACACGCCCTCGGGAATGCCCGCTTCGGCGAAGATCTTCCCGATAAGCTCAGCGCAGCCCAACACATTCGGCGCATGTTTAAGCAGATAGCTGTTACCTGCAAGCAGAATCGGCACCGCCCCGCGCAGCACCTGCCATAGCGGGAAGTTCCACGGCATCACCGCCAGAATCGGTCCAAGCGGCCGGTATTCAATGCGGGCTTTATTGTTTTCCACCTGGGTCGGCTCAGGTTGCAGCATGGCCGGGCCGTGCTCGGCATACCAGTCGCAAAGACTGGCGGATTTACTCACTTCGCCCCGCGCCTGAGCAACGGGCTTACCCATTTCCCTGACGATCAGTTGGGCCATCTCTTCAGCGTGATCACGCAGCACCGTACCCAGATTGCGCAGCAGTTCGGCGCGCCGGGAGACAGGTTGCAAGCGCCACTGTTGAAAACCACGGGCGGCAAGTTCAAGGGCCGCGTCAACATCTTCGCGGCTGGCCCAGGGGTAAGCGGACAGGGTTTCTCCGGTTGCCGGGTTGACGGAAATGGCATGGGTAGCAGGTGATATTGACATGGTTATCTCTCTTGGTTCAGGACTGAGATTATCCTCGCCGGGTTTACTCTTTATGAAAAGTGAATAATATTAAGCAATCCGTTCACGATGAGAGAATGGCATGGACTTAACGCAGCTTGAGATGTTTAACGCCGTGGCGCAGACGGGCAGTATTACTCAGGCGGCGCAGAAAGTGCATCGCGTGCCGTCAAACCTGACCACCCGTATCCGCCAGCTGGAGGCCGACCTGGGGGTGGATCTGTTTATCCGCGAAAACCAACGTCTGCGCCTTTCCCCCGCCGGGCACAGCTTTTTACGCTACAGCCAGCAAATCCTGGCCCTGGTCGACGAAGCGCGGATGGTGGTCGCTGGCGATGAACCCCAGGGATTATTCTCCTTAGGCTCGCTGGAGAGCACCGCCGCCGTGCGTATTCCGGCGACTCTTGCCCGCTACAATCAGCGTTATCCCCGTATACAGTTTGATATGGCCACCGGCCCTTCCGGCAAAATGATCGACGGCGTGCTGGACGGCACCCTCAGCGCCGCTTTTGTTGACGGGCCAATTATGCACCCCGGCATGGAGGGCATTCCGGTCTATCGCGAAGAGATGATGATCGTCGCCCCTCACGGTCATGAACCCGTCAGCCGGGCAGCCCAGGTCAACGGGGCCAGTATTTATGCCTTTCGCGCCAACTGCTCTTATCGTCGCCATTTCGAAAGCTGGTTTCATGCCGACCAGGCTACGCCCGGCAAAATCCATGAGATGGAGTCCTATCACGGTATGCTGGCCTGCGTTATCGCCGGGGCAGGACTGGCGCTGATCCCGCGCAGCATGCTGGAAAGTATGCCCGGTCATCATCAGGTCGGCGCCTGGCCGCTGGCGGAAAACTGGCGCTGGCTGACCACCTGGCTGGTCTGGCGACGCGGGGCCAAAACCCGCCATCTCGATGCATTTATAGAATTGTTAAACGAACATCCTCAGTCAGACCCTTCTCCATAAAAATGCTTAAGGGATCGTCCTGGTAAGGGGCAAAGGCGCTGCGTATCTGGTAGTCGCAGCGCGTATACAGACGTACCGCCGCCGGTTGCTGGTTACCGGTCTCCAGCCGCAGCGTATGGCAACCGCGCGCCAGCGCCGTTTTCTCCAGCTCAGCCATCAGTTGCTCACCCAACTTTTGCCCCCGGTGACGGGCGTCAATATAGACGCGCTTTATCTCGCCCGTGCCATCGCCGTTAAGCACCACCGCGCCACAGCCGATGAACTCACCGCCGGTATGGCGGATGGCGAGCAGGATCAGGGTCGATGCGGGCAACGTGGCGAGATCGAGCAGATGATTACTCTCCTCGGGGTAAAGCTGCGACTGCCAGGCATCTAGCGCGGCAATCAGGGTGCGAATTTCTGGCTGCGCAGCCGAAGCGGGTATCACGGTGTACATGGCATCCTCCTGTTATTGTTCTGTTAAATTACGCGCAAACTCTGCCCGCTTAACCATATAATTAACTTATAAATCCCCCTCCACATTGCACAGGGTTCTGCTCAGGCGGTACTTTACGCTCAGATTAATCCAGACGACGGAATTGAAATGAATACCAAAGCCCGCAAAGTGATGATTATCGGTACCGGCAACGTTGGCGCATCCGCCGCTTACGCCCTGCTCAATCAAAATATTGCTGAAGAGTTGATCCTGGTGGACCTCAACCGTGACCGGGTCGAAGGACACGTGCAGGATCTGGCGGACGCTGCCGCCTATATGCCCGGCATGATGACTATCTCCAGTCGTGATGCAACCGACTGCGCTGATGTGGATATTGCAGTTATCACCGTCTCAGGCGGCCCGCTTAAGCCCGGCCAGACGCGGCTTGATGAGTTACAGAACACCGCGCGGATCGTCAAAAATATCGTCCCGCCGATGATGGAAAATGGCTTTAAGGGTATTTTTCTTATCGCCACCAACCCCTGCGATATCATCACCTGGCAGGTATGGAAGCTCTCCGGTCTGCCGCGCAATCAGGTGATCGGCACCGGCGTCTGGCTTGATACCACCCGTCTGCGTCGCGCTCTGGCGCAAACCCTCGACATTGGCGCCCAGAGTATTGATGCCTTTATTCTGGGTGAACATGGCGACACCCAGTTCCCGGTGTGGTCGCACTCCTCGGTGTACGGTTCGCCGATTGCCGACGTCTGGCTGCGTAAAACCGGTAAACCACTGGATTGCGATGCCCTCGCCGAGCAGGTACGCAAACACGGGTTTGAGATTTACGCCCGTAAAGGCTGCACCGAGTACGGGATTGCCGGGACTATTGCCGAAATCTGCCGCAATATCTTTACCGGCAGCCACCGCGCGCTGGCCATTTCCTGCGTGCTGGAAGGGGAATACGGCGTGAATGACGTGGCCATCGGCGTGCCTGCGGTTCTGGCGCAAAGTGGGGTTCAGCAGATTATTGAGTTACAGCTGGAAGGTGACGAAGTGGCGAAATTTAACCACTCCGTCGCCGTGATCAAAGAGAATATTTCACGACTGCCCTAAAAGACGCGCCGTTAACCAGCAATGGTTAGCTGCCCAGGCAATGCCGCAAGCTGCTGGCGGATATCATCACTGAGCTGCGCATCGGTGATGATATCGGTCAGAGAATCAAGACGGGCAATGTTGAACAATGACCAGGCGCCGTATTTGCTGCTGTCCGCCAGCAACACCCGACGCCGGGCATTATCAATCAGCGCCCGTTTCAAAGCCGCTTTCTCTTCCGTTGGCGAGGTGATGCCCTTTTCCAGATCCCAGCCGTTACAGCTGACAAATGCCAGATCCGGCCAGATCCCCTGTAACAGTCTGCGCCCGTGCTCCCCCACGCAGGACTGACTGGAATCATCAATCCGCCCGCCAATAATTGTCACCTCGATTTGCCTGAACTCGGATAAAAACAGCGCGATATGCAAATCGCTGGTGATCACCCTCAATGGCAGATGGGTGAGCTGACGCGCCAGTTCAATCATGGTCGTTCCGGCATCCAGTACAATGGCATCTCCGGCTTTCACCAGCGCGGCGGCCGCGCTGGCGATGGCATGTTTTTCGCTGAGGTTGCGCTGCATTTTCTCAAGCGTGGTTGGCTGCGAGGGGATAAACCGGTTCAGGGTCACTCCGCCGTGGGAACGGCTGATCACCCCTTCCTGATCGAGCTTAATCAGGTCGCGACGGATAGTGGCCGGTGAGGCGTTGGTGGCCGCCACCAGTTGATCCACTGTCACCAGATTGTGGCCCTTAAGATAGTCCATAATCTGCTCTAACCGGTTATATCCCTTCATTTTAATCTCGCGTAATTTGCATCGCCAACTGGATGGATACCGCCATGCTCTCCGGTTTTGCTTTCCCGGTCCAGGCAATATCAAATGCGGTGCCATGATCCGCTGAGGTACGAATAAACGGCAGGCCCGCAGTGATATTAACCCCATCGTAAAAGCCCAGCAATTTTAACGGTATATGTCCCTGATCGTGATACATGGCCACCACCATGTCATACATACCTTCGTGGCACTGCATAAACACGGTATCCGGCGGACACGGCCCGGTCACATTCAGCCCTTCGGCCTTCATCGCCTCAACCGCAGGGCCGACGGTGGTTATCTCTTCATCGCCAAAGAGTCCGTTTTCACCGGCATGCGGGTTGACCCCGGCCACCGCGATACGCGGGTTAGCAAAGCCCACGCGCTTAAGGAAACGGTCTGCCACGCGGATGACCGTTTTGATCCTGTCCTGATTGAGCGTATCGAGGAATTTACGCAGCGCGATATGGGTGGTGACATGAATGACTTTAAGTTTGTCGGTATACAGCACCATGGCGTAGTCATTGATATTGGTCAGTTTAGCCAGCAGTTCGGTATGTCCCGGATAATGGTGCCCGCCAAGATGCAGCGCTTCTTTATTCAGCGGCGCAGTGGCAATGGCTTTTACGTCTCCGGCCATCGCCAGTTCGGTGGCGCGACGCACGCAGCGGTAGGCCAGATCCCCGGCCTGGGCCTGGACTTTACCTGGCTCTAACGCCTGCGGCTCCGCCAGAGGTTCATCCAGCACGTTAATCACCCCGGGAGCAAAATGCGCCTCGCTCACCTGTTCGATGATACGCAGCTCCGCATGCGGCGTAATATTGAGCGCCAGAATACGCTGAAACGTCCGGGCGCAGCCCACCACCACCACCACCGGCGCACCGGAAAGTTCTCCTTCAACCAGCGATTTAATAATGATCTCCGGGCCAATCCCTGCCGGATCACCCATAGTTACGGCAATAACATTAGTCACTCGATTTCTCCTCAATAAAATTCAAAGCCCTAAGCAGCGTAGTTTCGTCGCCGAAGCCCCCTGCTTTGGTCATCACTGGTCGTTGCCATTCGCAACCTGAAAAATATCCCCACGGCACGCAGCCTGCGGCGCGGCCCTGGATTTGAAAACCTTTTGCGCCCAATGAACGGGCGACCGCGATGGCCACATCCCCTCCGGAGAGATACAGCGCGTCAGGCTGGGTCTGCGCCAGCACATTGCGGGTCAACTGGCCTAAATAGTCACAAATGCGCTCACCGCATTCGGTACGGCTGAGTCCCCAGCGCTCGCACAGGGCGGTAACCTGATGACGCGCCTGCTCATCCGGGCAGGTGTGCACCAGACAGTGCTTTCCGTCCTGTAAGGCAGCAACAATGGCCGCGGCGTAGTCCGTTGGCTGGGGAGCGAATATCGTGTTGATATCAATAAAAAACTGTTGGCAGCGAGGATGCGCCGCCACTGCCGCCAGCTGCTTTTGAGCGATTTCACTCATCGAGCCGACAATCGCCAGCACCTGTCCGCTTTTGACCGGAGTAAGGCGACGCGACAGCGCATCACATATGCCTGCCGATCCCACCAGCAATGGCCTGAGTTCAGCCTGCATGGCATGGGTCACAATCTCATCAAGATGCGCATCCGTTTGGGCATCCACCACCAGCACGACCGGTTTTTCTGCTGTTGCTTCCGCCAGCGCCTGCGCTAGCTGAGCCGGTTGCACATGGCGCACGTCGCCGCTAAAAAGCGCCCCCACGCTGGCGCTGACGACCGGCGTTTTCGGATCGCTGGCAAATTCGGTATCGGTGAGCAGTTCCCCCTTAACAAAGCACTGCCCGCCAAGGGTCACCCGCCCGGCCGCAGGAAAAGCAGGCGCCACGATGATGGCGGCAACTCCCGTAAGCCGCTGGAGGGCAGCCACTTCGGCGCCTGGATTGCCGCGTAATGTGGAATCCATCTTTTTTACCAGCCACTGCGGCGAGGCGTGCTGCAAAACCTCTGCTGCCAGCGCGCTAACCCGTGCGGCGGCATCGGAGGCTGACAGTGCCCGACTGTCGGTATTAAAGATCTGCGCCTGCGCATCGCTGAGATAGTTGTCATCGAGCGCAACCTCAACGCTCATTCCTGCCTGCGCCAGGCTGACGCCTGCGTCATTCGCCCCAGTAAAATCATCGGCCAGAATCACAATGCTGTGCGCTGACTTCTGTGTAGTTATCCCAACGTTCATTCGTGCTCCGGGTCGTATTATGCTGGACATGATTATATTCAATCATGATTGATTATATGTGAGCAAGATCAACTTATTTAATTTGCGAATAAATTATAAATTTAGGCCATACAGTGACCGTGGTTGAAATTAAATGATTAAGTTCAATCATAAGATAATGACAGACAGGAGAACGTTGTGGTTACGATTAACAGCACCCTCATCAGCGGCGCAGGAGCTATCCCGGCTCTGGCACCGCTGCTGGCGGGAAAAAAGAGCCTCTTACTGGTCAGCGACAGCAATGTCATCAAACTTGCCGCCACCCAACAGATCCTCACCCTGCTTGCGGCAGATGGCCGCCATGTACAGATTCTCGATTCAGTCCCGCCTGAGCCGAGTCAGCATGATGTGGCGAAGATTATGGCGAATGCGCCGGACGCTGGCTTTGATCTGATTGTCGGGATCGGCGGAGGGAGCGTGCTGGACGTCGCCAAGCTGTTGTCCGTTTTACATCACCCACAGTCGCCAGGCCTCAATGCCATGCTTGAGGGCGTGAAGCCCGTTGCGCGTGTTGCCTCTTTACTGATCCCGGCTACCGCAGGCACAGGATCCGAAGCCACGCCGAACGCCATTCTGGCTATTCCTGAGCAGGACACAAAAATCGGCATTATTTCGCCGGTTCTGCTCCCGGATTACGTCGCTTTACTGCCGGAACTGACCACCAGTATGCCAGCGCATATCGCCTCTTCTACCGGCATCGACGCGCTCTGCCATTTGATTGAGTGCTTTACCGCCACCATTGCCAACCCGGTAAGCGATAACGTGGCGCTGACCGGCCTGCGTAAGCTGCTGCATAACATCGAAACCGCAGTCAATGAGCCGCATAACCTGGCAGCCCGTCTTGAGATGTTATGGGCCTCTTACTACGGCGGTGCGGCTATTACCCATGCGGGTACCCATCTGGTGCATGCCCTGTCTTACCCGCTCGGTGGCAAATACCATCTGCCGCACGGGGTCGCTAACGCCATTTTGCTGGCCCCCTGCATGAAAGTGGTTCGCCCTTTTGCGGTTGAGAAGTTTGCCCAGGTCTGGGATCTGCTGCCGGATGCTGATACCTCGCTCAGCGCGGAAGAGAAATCTCACGGGCTCGTGCAGTTCTTTGCCGGGCTGGTGAAGCGTCTGAATCTGCCGGATAACCTGGAAAGTCTGGGCGTCCCCCGCAGCGACATTCCCTCGCTGGCGGATGCGGCGCTTAACGTCAAACGCTTAATGAATAATGCCCCCTGCACCGTCAGCCATGACGATGTGCAGGCGATTTATCAGACACTGTTTCCTACAAATTCAAAGTAAAGGAGAACAACAACATGAGTAAAAAGATTGCAGGGGTTTTAACCGCCATTGTTACGCCTTTTGATTCTGACGGCGCCTTTAATCCCGTTGCATTACGCCAGCAGATTAATCGTCAACTTGCGGCAGGAAACGGCATTTTTTGTGGCGGCACAAACGGCGAGTTTTTTGTTCTGAATGAGCAGGAAAAAGTCGCGGTTACCGCAACCTGTGTTGATGAAGTCGCAGGCAGAGCAAATGTCGTGGCGCATATTGGCGAAATTTCTACCCGTGAAACTATTCGCTTAGGGAAACAAATTGAAAAACTGGGCGTGGATGCAGTTTCCGTGATCACCCCATATTTTGTACCATTAAAACAAAATGAATTAATTACCCATTATACCGCCATCGCTGACGCACTCAGTGTTCCGGTATTTCTGTATAACATCCCTGCCCGCACCGGGAATACCCTTGAACCACAGACCGTTCGCACTCTGGCGGCGCATCCGAATATTATCGGGATTAAAGACAGCGCCGGTAGTTATGAAAGCCTGAGTGGTTTTCTGAATGCGGTGAAAGATATAGATAATTTCGATGTTCTCAATGGACCTGATCCACTAATCCATCAGGGTTTCGTTGATGGTTGTTCTGCATGTATTTCAGGCCTGGCAAACGTTGCGCCGAAAGAAATTAATGCCATCTGGTCACATTTTAATGCGGGTGATATTGCAGCATCTCATGCTGCGCAGGAAAGCTTCACCGGCCTGCGCACGGATTTGTATAAAGTGGCATTTTCTCCAGCCGCAGTGAAAAAAGCCTTGCAGATTTTAGGCCAGGACGTAGGCGACAGTCGCTATGCCGTTGAATTTAACAAACAACAAATCGAGCAGATCGAAAAAGTCATTTATACCTACTTACAGTAATAATTATCGATAGCGGCGCAATGCGCCGCTCTGAATACAGGATCGCGCAATGAAAGTTATTTGTACGTCTCCCTCTTTTGCGAAATATGACGCGAAACCTATCGAGATTTTACGTCATGCAGACCTTGAATTAATTTCGCTACCCGCAGATGCGCCCCTAAGCGCTCTGGAACCCCATCTGGCTGATACGGTTGCCATGATTGTGGCCTTTACCGAAGTAAATGCGGCCCTGCTGGCAAAAGCGCCGCAACTGAAGATTGTGTGCAAGCACGGTGTTGGTGTGGATAATATCGATCTTAATAGCACCAAAGAGAAAGGGAAGGTGCGATTTAATCGTCAGTTATGAGAACATAAGGCTTTCTTTGCCATAGATTTTTCACGATGCCCGCACT
>NZ_CBFFRJ010000014.1:0-59790 GCF_965644225.1 Phytobacter sp. V91
AAGTGTTGATGGTGATACCACGTGCTTTTTCTTCCGGCGCGTTATCGATCTGGTCGAATGCACGAGCCTGGCCACCGAAGGTTTTGGACAGAACGGTGGTGATGGCAGCTGTCAGGGTAGTTTTACCATGGTCAACGTGGCCGATAGTACCGACGTTGACGTGCGGTTTTGTACGTTCAAATTTTTCTTTAGACACGGCTATATTCCTTACTATAGTGCCCCCTCTCTGAGGGGACACGGGACTTTGGTTTTAACCCTGCGGCTTATTTACCACGGGCTTCGATTACGGCCTGAGCAACGTTGTTCGGCGCATCATCATACTTCAGGAATTCCATAGTATAGGATGCACGACCTTTGGTCAGAGAACGCAGCTGAGTTGCATATCCGAACATTTCAGACAGCGGAACTTCAGCATGGATCTTAACGCCAGTCACTTCGGATTCCTGACCGCGCAGCATACCGCGACGACGGCTCAAGTCACCAATTACGTCACCGGTGTTCTCTTCCGGAGTCTCTACTTCAACCTTCATGATCGGCTCAAGCAGAACTGGTTTCGCTTTCTTAAAGCCATCTTTAAAGGCAATAGAAGCGGCCAGTTTAAACGCCAGTTCAGAGGAGTCAACGTCATGGTAAGAACCGAAGTGCAGACGAACACCCATGTCTACTACCGGGTAACCAGCCAGCGGGCCAGACTTCAGCTGCTCCTGGATGCCTTTATCAACGGCCGGGATGTATTCGCCAGGAATTACACCACCTTTAATGTCGTTGACGAACTCGTAGCCTTTCGGATTTGAGCCCGGCTCCAGCGGGTACATGTCGATAACAACATGACCGTACTGACCACGACCACCAGACTGCTTGGCGTGTTTACCTTCGATGTCGGTAACTTTCTGACGAATCGCTTCACGGTAAGCAACCTGAGGTTTACCTACGTTCGCTTCAACGTTGAATTCACGCTTCATACGGTCAACGATGATATCCAGGTGAAGTTCACCCATACCAGCGATGATAGTCTGGTTAGATTCTTCATCAGTCCATACGCGGAATGATGGGTCTTCTTTCGCCAGACGGCCCAGAGCCAGACCCATTTTTTCCTGGTCAGCTTTGGTTTTCGGTTCTACAGCGATGGAGATTACCGGCTCAGGGAATTCCATACGTTCCAGAATGATAGGCGCATCCGGGTTACACAGAGTGTCACCAGTGGTCACGTCTTTCAGACCGATAGCCGCAGCGATATCGCCCGCGCGAACTTCTTTGATCTCTTCACGTTTGTTAGCGTGCATCTGAACAATACGACCAAAACGCTCACGTGCAGATTTCACGGAGTTCAGTACGGTATCACCAGAGTTAACCACACCGGAGTACACGCGGAAGAAGGTCAGGTTACCCACGAACGGGTCAGTTGCGATTTTGAACGCCAGTGCTGCGAAAGGCTCATCATCGCTGGCGTGACGCTCAGCCGGAGTATCTTTACCATCATCCAGCATACCGTTGATTGCCGGTACGTCGGTCGGTGCTGGCAGGTAATCAATTACCGCATCCAGCATTGCCTGTACGCCTTTGTTTTTAAACGCAGAACCACAGGTAACCAGAATGATTTCGTTGTTCAGAACGCGCTGACGCAGAGCTTTCTTGATTTCTTCCTCGGTCAGCTCTTCGCCGCCCAGGTATTTTTCCATCAGCTCTTCAGAGGCTTCAGCAGCGGACTCAATCAGGTTCTGGTGCCATTCGTCAGCCAGGTCCTGCATGTCAGCCGGGATATCTTCGTATTCGAAGGTAACGCCCTGATCTGCTTCGTTCCAGTTGATGGCTTTCATTTTCACCAGGTCGATAACACCGGTGAAACCTTCTTCAGCACCAATTGCCAGCTGCAGCGGAACAGGGTTCGCGCCCAGACGGGATTTGATCTGACCAACAACTTTCAGGAAGTTCGCACCCATACGGTCCATTTTGTTAACGAACGCGATACGTGGAACTTTGTATTTGTTTGCCTGACGCCATACGGTTTCAGACTGCGGCTGAACACCACCAACTGCGCAGTAAACCATTACCGCGCCGTCAAGAACACGCATGGAACGTTCTACTTCGATAGTGAAGTCAACGTGCCCCGGGGTGTCGATGATGTTTACGCGATGCGGTTCATACTGTTTGGCCATACCAGACCAGAATGCAGTAGTCGCAGCGGAAGTGATGGTGATACCACGTTCCTGCTCCTGCTCCATCCAGTCCATGGTAGCGGCGCCGTCGTGAACTTCACCGATTTTATGGTTAACACCGGTGTAGAACAGAATACGTTCGGTAGTCGTGGTTTTACCGGCGTCGATGTGCGCACTGATACCGATGTTACGGTAGCGTGCGATAGGTGTTGTACGAGCCATTTTATTCCTCGTTTATTGCATTAGGCATTCAGTTAAGTTACCCAGAACGGGCGCCCCATCTGAAGCGCCCGACTGGTGACTAATACTACGAAGGGATTACCAACGGTAGTGTGCGAACGCCTTGTTGGCTTCAGCCATACGGTGAACGTCTTCACGTTTCTTAACTGCAGTACCTTTGTTGTCTGCAGCATCAGAAAGTTCGTTCGCCAGGCGGAGAGCCATGGATTTATCACCGCGTTTACGAGCAGCTTCAACGATCCAACGCATTGCCAGAGCATTACGACGAACCGGACGAACTTCAACTGGAACCTGATAAGTAGAACCACCTACACGGCGGGACTTAACTTCTACAGTCGGGCGAACGTTGTCGAGAGCGACTTCGAAAGCTTCCAGTGCATCTTTACCAGCACGCTGAGCCAGGGTCTCCAGTGCGCTGTATACGATGGTTTCTGCGGTAGATTTTTTACCGTCTACCATCAGGATATTGACAAATTTAGCCAGCAACTCTGATCCGAACTTAGGATCCGGCAGGATTTTACGCTGACCAATGACGCGACGACGTGGCATGGAAATACTCCGTTGTTAATTCAGGATTGTCCAAAACTCTAAGAGTTTAGTTTGACATTAATATAAAACGTTTGGCCTTACTTAACGGAGAACCATTAAGCCTTAGGACGTTTCACGCCATACTTGGAGCGTGATTGCTTACGGTCTTTAACGCCGGAGCAGTCAAGCGCACCACGAACGGTGTGGTAACGAACACCCGGGAGGTCTTTTACACGACCGCCACGGATCAGGATCACGGAGTGCTCCTGCAGGTTGTGACCTTCACCACCGATGTAGGAAGTCACTTCAAAACCGTTAGTCAAACGAACACGACATACTTTACGCAGTGCGGAGTTCGGTTTTTTAGGAGTGGTAGTATATACACGAGTACATACGCCACGTTTTTGCGGGCATGCTTCCAGCGCAGGCACGTTGCTTTTCGCAACTTTGCGTGCACGTGGTTTGCGTACCAGCTGGTTAACTGTTGCCATTAAATAGCTCCTGGTTTTAGCTTTTGCTTCGTAAACACGTAATAAAACGACCTCATATAATATGAGGACGCAGAATTTTATGGCTGTGCTCAAAAGGTGTCAAGAAATATACAGCGATCCCGAATCACCAACGCATCTGAGTCTCATGTTTTAACGCCAGACTAACGAAGTCAGTATAGCCAACCCTGACGACGCTGCCTGAAATTTGACCAGACAGACCCCGCGCATCAATATCTTCTGTCAGCACATGCACAGTTATGGGGGCATTTAGCAGTAACTCAAGGTAGCGCCCCCCTTCCAGTGCGGCGGTCACGCCGTCGGACAGCAACAAAAGATCGTCCCCTTCCTGCAAAGTACGCAGCAAAGTTGCCATATCACATTGCCAGGGAGAATGAGCCAGAGTGTGTAACACAGGCACCTCAGAAGGTCATAACGACATCGTATTCATTGAGTCGCTGACGCAACGCATCCGCTTCCAGCAGCGTCACTGGCAGCACAAACGCCGTTGCGTCATCCAGGCCGCGCTCACGCATCGATGCCTGACATACCCAACACTCTTCGATGTCATAAAGAGGAAGAACTTTAAAAGTGGCGATGTAATCTCGCGCCAGAATCGCAGCGGGCTGCTGGTCAGCAAGCAGTTGAAAGACTCCGTCACCGATAAAAAATACGCCAATATCATCGCTAAGCGCAGACGTAGCCATCAGTGCATCAAGGCCTTCTCGTCCGGCAGCAGAACCGTGCGGCGTGGAGGTAAATATAAAGGCGATACGTTTCATCAGAATTGCACCATGCGATCGCAGGTTAATGCCGCTTCAGCGAGTGCGCCCAGCCCGGACAACGAAAATCCGGGCTGAAGATTGGCCGCACCCAGTCCTTGCAGACGAGCTTCGCTTTCATCGGTCACGCCCCGGCGCAACGCTGCCGCCACACAGATATGCAACTCAACCTGATGCTCGTCATGCAAAGACTGCCAGGCCCGCACCAAATCAAACTCGTCGCTGGCGGGCGAGGTCAGAGCATTCGCATTGCTGACCCCATCCTGATAAAAAAAGACGCTGCCCAGTTCATGGCCGCAGGCCAGTAATGCTTGTGCAAACTGATACGCACTGCTGGCCTGCTGAGTACCATAAGCCGGACCGGTGACCATTAGGGCAAAACGCATTAACGATCCTGCCCGGAAAAATCACCGCTTTTGAACTGGCGGATATAGAGGTAAACCGTATGTTTGGAGATGTTCAAACGATCCGCAACCTGGTTAATCGCATCCTTGATATCAAAGATACCTTTCTCGTAGAGATTCAGAACGATTTGACGGTTTTTCGCATTATTAGAGACGTTGCGATCGGCGTTAACTTCTTCAATGGTGAATTCCAGCGTTTGCATGACCAAATCTTCAACAGAAGAAGCAAAGTTAACGGCAGAACCCGCATCAGGTGTTTCGGGGGGAATAAAGGTGTTCATGATTTGTGAGAACGGCACATCAAGGTTCATGTTGATGCACAAAAGTCCGATGACCCGATGATCTCGATTACGGATAGCAATGGTCACCGATTTCATCAAAACTCCGCTTTTCGCGCGCGTGAAGTAACATTTTGAGACGCTACTGTCCGCACCGGTCATATAATGCAGCATACGCAATGCAAGGTCAGTAATCGGCGAGCCGATTTTACGCCCGGTGTGTTCGCCGTTAGCAATACGAATGGCGGAACATTTCAGATCCTGCAGGGAGTGCAAAACGATTTCACAGTGAGAACCAATGAGCATCGCTAACCCGTCCACCACTGCTTCGTAGGATTTCAGAATATCGAAGTCAGTTTGATCGAAAGGACGTTGATCCAGTAAATCAAGTTCACTGGTTTCGTTGGTTAAAAGCGACCTGGACATGAAAAAAAACACTCCTTTTCAGGAGCCTGTCGGTAAGTTTTCAGGGCAGGCTCGACATAAACACGAAGTACTAAATTAATACAGCGTAGGTTACGCTTTCCAGAATTATATCCTTACTGTAATAAAAAAACCGCCGCCCTTTAGGCGGCGGTGTTTTTCACTCTTATTTCCTGGTCGCGTCAGGGGCTTTTTCAGCCGCTGCCGCTGCCGCTGCTGCATCGGCTTTCGGTGCCGGTTTGATATCCAGCAACTCTACTTCAAAGACCAGCGTGGAGTTCGCAGGAATGCCCGGAACGCCATTTTTGCCATAGGCCAGGTCTGGTGGAATAGCCAGTTTGATTTTACCGCCTTTCTTGATGTTTTTCAGGCCTTCGGTCCAGCCAGGGATAACACCATCAAGACGGAAGGAGAGCGGCTCGCCACGGGTATAGGAGTTATCAAACTCTTTACCGTCGATAAGCGTACCCTTGTAGTTAACTACCACGGTGTCGCTGTCCTTCGGCGCATCACCAGCCCCTTCTTTCTCTACCAGGTAGACAAGACCCGTTGAAGAGGTTTTAACACCCTTCTCTTTTGCAAATGCGTCACGGAAGGCTTTGCCTTTGGTTTCGTTCTCTGCTGCATCTTTTTCCATTTTTTCCTGCGCGGAGGTTTTCACGCGGGTTTCAAAAGCTTGCAGAGTCTGCTCAATTTCCTGGTCTGTCAGTTTGCTCTTATCAGCAAACGCATCCTGAACACCGGCGATAAGCTGAGCTTTATCCAGTTTAATGCCCAGTTTTTCCTGTTCTTTGAGAGAGTTTTCCATATAGCGGCCCAAAGATGCGCCCAGTGCATAAGCCGATTTCTGGTCGTCATTTTTAAACGCCGATTTAGCGTCAGCGGCTGCCGGAGCCTCTTTGGTTGCCGTGTCGGCTGCAAAGGTAAGCGGCGCATGTAATGCAACGGCCATCGTGGTCGCCAGCAGCGTGACTTTAAACAGTGATTTCATCCATTTCTCCAGGGCCGGGGCCTCTCACCCCAGGGTTTAAACGTATATGAGGAACGTACTATAGAACGTTGCGGAACAAATCAACATAAGCACGCTCCCTGAATTCGACAGTTTTCAGACTATTTTTGTTTAAATTAGTTTCGCGAAGTCGGCTACATGCTGCAACCGGGGGAAAAGTTCAGTAAAATTCGCCGGTCCAACGGTAATCGCGCCAGAAATTGATAAGAGGTGAAGTATGCACGATGTCACAACAGAAGCGCGACTGGCAGAACTGGAAAGTCGACTGGCTTTTCAGGAAATGACCATTGAAGAGCTGAACCAGACGGTCATTGCTCACGAACTGGAAATGGCGAAGCTGCGCGATCTTATGCGCCTGGTAACTGAAAAACTGAAAGCCAGCCAGCCTTCACATCTTGCCTCGCAGTCTGAAGAGACGCCGCCGCCCCATTATTGAGACGTAAAAAAAGCGGGTTTCCCCGCTTTTTTATTATCAACGTCTTAAAGACCGGTGATTAATGGCAGCCGCAGCCGCCGTTACCACCACAACCACCTTTACCGTGGCTATGGCCATGGTCGTGATCATGGTCGTGGCCGTGGCCACCGCAGCAACCATCGTGACCATGGTCGTGGTCATGATCGTGGCCGTGAGCGCCGTGGACGTGGCCGTGAGCCAGTTCTTCTTCCGTTGCTTCGCGAATTGCCACGACTTCAACGTTGAACTTCAGGTTCTGACCCGCCAGCATATGGTTGCCATCAACCACAACGTGCTCATCTTCAACTTCGGTAATTTCTACTGGTACCGGGCCCTGATCGGTTTCCGCCAGGAAACGCATACCCACCTGCAATTCATCAACGCCCATAAAGACATCTTTAGGAACGCGTTGCACCAGGTTTTCGTCATATTGACCGTAAGCGTCATTTGCGCCTACTGCCACATCAAATTTATCGCCAACTTCATGACCATCCAGCGCGTTTTCCAGGCCAGAAATCAGGGAACCGTGACCATGCAGGTAGTCCAGCGGCGCACTCACCGGAGACTCATCAACCAATACACCGTCTTCTGTACGTACCTGATAGGCCAGGCTGACCACCAGGTCTTTTGCTACTTTCATGATATCTCCTGAGCGTGGGAAAATTGCTGGCGCAGATTGTAGCGGAAATCCGCACCCGTGTACCCTTTAGCTTAAAAAAACTCTGGGTATATCGCTAGTCCGGATGAAAGATCCCAATAACCTGTTCATCTTTGCGGACATGCTCACGGGCTTCTTTATCCGCTTCACGCATCTGGTGTCCACACTTAACACACTCAACAATATCAATATTATTTTCACGCCACATGGCCATTGAGTCTTGTGCTTTGCAGGACGGGCATACCGCCCCGGCAATAAAACGTTTACGAATCGCCATACTTTTCCCCTTACTCAAACTCGTCCCAGCCATCCAGTTGGCGACGTTCCTGTTGCATTTCGCGCTGGAAAATCTCTTCCAGCTCTCGTCGCGCTTCCCGGACACGAGAAATCTGCGAGATGTCCGTATGCACCGGCATCAACTCACGCAGCATGCGCATATCCAGCCGTTTAAAGTGCAATTGCGCGCGATGCGCCTGATGTGGATGCATACCCAGCGAGATAAGCGTCTTGCGCCCTAACTCCAGCGCGCTGGAGAAGGTTTCGCGAGAGAATTGGGTCACCCCCAACTGTAATAACTCATGGGCTTCAACACGTCCACGCGCACGGGCCATAATGTTGAGGTGCGGAAAATGCTGCTGACAAAGCTCGACCACTTTCATCGTATCTTCCGGTTCATTGCAGGTGATAACGATAGATTGCGCAGCCTGCGCCCCCGCCGAACGCAGAAGCTCAAGCTGGGTCGCATCGCCGTAGTAAACCTTGTAACCATATTTACGCATCAGGTTGACCGCGCTGATATCACGCTCCAGTACCGTAATACGCATCTTATTGGCCATCAGTAAACGACTGATAACCTGGCCGAATCGGCCAAAACCCACCACGATGACCTGCGGTTGATCATCTTCCACCCACGGCGCTTCGTCTTCATCTTCCGTCGTGTTGAACCGACGCGACAGCAGCTTATCAATCAGCTTCATCAGCAGCGGCGTGGTCATCATCGACAATGTGACCGTCACCAGCAGCAGCGCCATCTGGTCGCCATGAAATAAACGCTGCGAAGAGGCGGCAGAGAAGAGCACAAAGGCAAACTCACCGCCCTGGCTCAGTACGCCGGCAAACTGCATGCGTTCCGAGCTACGCAGACCGTAAATCCGCGCAAGTACGTACAGCACCAGTACTTTCACTGCCACCAGAACCGCAACGCTCAACAGTACCCACAGAAGATGGGTATAGAGCCCCCCCAAATTCAGCGCCATGCCAACAGAGATGAAAAACAGGCCTAGCAACAGCCCTTTAAAGGGTTCGATGGCGATTTCCAGCTCATGCCGGTATTCGCTCTCGGCAAGCAAAATCCCGGCGATAAAAGTGCCGAGCGCCATCGACAAGCCCAGCGCATCCATAAACAGCGCCGAACCCAGAACCAATAGTAATGTGGCAGCAGTGAACACTTCACGCACGCCAGAACCTGCGATATAGCGAAATATCGGGCGTAACAGATAACGTCCGCCAATCAACATCCCGGCAAACGCCAGCACCTTGAGGCCTATCTTGATCCAGTCAGGATGTTCATCGCCATTTCCTGCCAGCAGAGGCACCAGCGCCAGGGCCGGGATCACCGCCAGATCCTGAAACAGCAGCACCGAAAAACCCAGTTGCCCGGACTCACTGCGATTCATCCCTTTTTCGCGCATCAGTTGCAGCGCCATCGCGGTGGAAGACATTGCCAGTCCGATACCGCCAATCACCGCAGCCTGCCAGGCAAACTGGGTCAGCATTAACAGCCCGGCGAGAATAGCGGCACTGAGCGCGACCTGGGCGGCCCCAACGCCAAAGATCGAACGCCGTAGCTCCCAAAGCCGCGAGGGATTGAGCTCCAGCCCAATAATGAACATCAGAAAGACCACGCCGAGTTCGGAGAAGTGGAGGATCTCATCAACATCACTGATAAAACCCAGCCCCCATGGGCCGATGGCAATGCCCGCCAGCAAATAGCCGAGCACGGCGCCAATTCCCAGTCTTGCAGCTAACGGAACCGCCACGACCGCCGCGAAAAGAAACAGGACGCCCGCCAGCAAGAGATCGGAACCTTCCATCAGCGGCCTCCGGTTATCAGGGGGGCCGCCAGCCAGTCACCGTAGGCTTTGGCATGATTTGCCAGCTCTTGCGGCGGCTGCCTGCGCGCCCAGTAAATAATAATCGGATTCATCCAGTGCATACGGCACATTGCGGCGGTGAGTTCAAAAGGCCGCAAAATGTCGCTCACCGGATAACGATTCAGCCCGTCATAACGATAAGCCGCTTCCGGCTCACCGGTGGTGATCACGCTCCGCCAGTACTTTCCCGCCAGCTGATTCCCTGCCGGGCCACTGGCAAATTCACGAGTCAGTACGCGATCCAGCCACTCTTTGAGTAATGCCGGGCAACTGTAGGTATACAGCGGGTGCTGGAACACAATGACATCATGTTCGCGCAGCAACGCTTGCTCCCGCGGGATATCAATAAAAAAGTCTGGATACTGTGCATAGAGATCATGCACGGTGACGTTGCGCAGTTGCATTGCCGGCTTAAGCAAAACCCGGTTCGCCACCGAGTCCTGTGATTCCGGATGGGCATACAGCAGCAGTACCTTCGCTGTCTGAGACATCATCCCCCTCCCGGGCGTCATACACTTTTGTGTATCGTCATCATTTTGGGCTACCATTGCGGGCCCGGTGGGGCAAAAACGCCCACACCTTACATTATCATAATGACAAATTAACATAGTCTGAACATACGGCGCCTTATGATTGTTTTCTCCTCGTTACAAATTCGTCGCGGCGTGCGTGTCCTGCTGGATAACGCCACAGCCACCATTAACCCAGGGCAAAAAGTTGGCCTGGTCGGCAAAAACGGCTGCGGCAAATCCACGCTGTTGGCGCTTTTGAAAAACGAGCTGAGCGCCGATGGCGGCAGTTTTACTTTCCCCAACAACTGGCAACTGGCCTGGGTTAATCAGGAAACCCCTGCCCTGCCGATGCCTGCGCTGGATTACGTCATTGACGGCGACCGTGAGTATCGTCGCCTTGAAAGTGAACTGAACGCCGCTAACGAGCGTAATGATGGCCATGCGATTGCCACCGTTCATGGCAAACTCGATGCCATTGACGCCTGGACTATCCGCTCCCGTGCCTCAAGCCTGCTGCACGGTCTGGGTTTCTCCAACGAGCAACTCGAACGCCCGGTCAGCGACTTTTCCGGCGGCTGGCGCATGCGTCTCAACCTTGCCCAGGCGCTGGTCTGCCGTTCAGACTTACTGCTGCTCGATGAACCCACGAACCACCTCGATCTCGATGCGGTTATCTGGCTGGAAAAATGGCTGAAGAGCTATCAGGGCACCCTGATCCTGATCTCCCATGACCGCGACTTCCTCGACCCGGTGGTGGACAAAATTATCCATATCGAACAGGAAACCATGTTCGAGTACACCGGCAACTACAGCTCGTTTGAACGTCAACGCTCAACCCGTCTGGCACAACAGCAGGCGATGTTTGAAAGCCAGCAGGAGCGCGTGGCGCATCTGCAAAGCTTTATTGATCGCTTTAAAGCGAAAGCCAGTAAAGCGAAGCAGGCCCAGAGCCGCATCAAGATGCTTGAGCGTATGGAGATGATTGCGCCGGCCCACGTGGATAACCCATTCCACTTCAGCTTCCGCGCGCCGGAAAGCCTGCCAAATCCGTTGCTGAAAATGGAAAAGATCAGCGCAGGTTATGGCGATCGCGTCATTCTGGACTCCATCAAGCTTAACCTGGTACCAGGCTCGCGCATCGGTCTGTTAGGCCGCAACGGTGCTGGTAAATCGACGCTGATCAAACTGCTGGCGGGTGAACTGGCCCCCTTTAGCGGCGATATCGGTTTAGCCAAAGGGATCAAGCTGGGTTACTTCGCCCAGCATCAGCTTGAATTTTTACGCGCCGATGAGTCGCCGATACAGCATCTGGTACGCCTGGCGCCTCAGGAGCTGGAGCAGAAACTGCGCGACTATCTTGGCGGTTTTGGCTTCCGGGGCGATAAGGTCAGCGAAGAGACGCGTCGCTTCTCCGGCGGCGAAAAAGCACGCCTGGTACTGGCGCTGATCGTCTGGCAACGCCCGAACCTGCTGTTGCTCGATGAACCGACCAACCACCTGGATCTGGATATGCGCCAGGCGCTGACCGAGGCACTGATTGAGTTTGAAGGAGCGCTGGTGGTGGTGTCCCATGACCGTCACCTGCTGCGCTCCACCACCGACGACCTTTACCTTGTCCATGACGGCAAAGTCGAAGCCTTTGATGGCGATCTGGAAGATTATCAGCAGTGGTTAAGCGACGTGCAAAAGCAGGAAAATCAGCCTGCGGATGCGGCGAAAGAGAACGCCAACAGCGCACAATCGCGCAAAGACCAAAAACGTCGGGAAGCCGAACTGCGCACCCAGACACAGCCCTTGCGTAAAGAGATAACCCGCCTCGAAAAAGAGATGGAACAGCTGAATGCCCGGCTTGCGCAGGCGGAAGAGAAACTGGGTGACAGCGGCCTTTACGATCAGAGCCGCAAAGCCGAGTTGACCGAGTGCCTGCAACAACAGGCGCAAGCCAAAGCCGGTCTGGAAGAGTGTGAGATGGCCTGGCTGGATGCCCAGGAACAACTTGAGGCGATGCTGCAAGCCGACTGACGCAAAAGGCAGGTTGAGATGAACCCGGACATTACCAGTGATATTACCTTTCGCAAGCTGACGATCTTTATGGCCTTTATGGAGAAAGGCAATATCGCCCGCGCCGCTGAAGCGCTCAACCTTAGCGGCGTAAGCGTACATCGGGCGCTGCACACGCTGGAAGAGAACGTTCGCTGTCCGCTGTTTACCCACAAAGGCCGCAATTTGTTGCCGCTGCCTGCGGCCTGGACCCTGCTGGAATATTGCCAGGAGGCCACGCAGATCATGGAGCGCGGGCTTTCCGAAGCGCGAAAAATGGCGGGTATTGGTCAGGGACGAATTCGGGTCGGGACGCTCTATTCACTGACGCTGGAAACGGTTCCGCAGCTGATTATGGGTATGAAGCCGCGTCGTCCCGATCTGGAGATGGATCTGACGATGGGATCAAATGAGACCCTGTTGCATATGCTCGACGAAGGTGCGCTGGATGCCATCCTGATCTCTATCTCTGAGAGCGAAATCGACAAGTCCAACCTTGAAATGCTGCCGCTGTTTCACGATGAGATTTACCTGGCGGCACCGGCCTCGGCGTCGCTCGATACCTCAAAACCCGCAGATCTGCGCGACTATCGCCAACAGAAATTTGTCTCGCTTGCGGAAGGCTTTGCCACCTACGCCGGGTTTCAGGAGGCCTTTCATATCGCCGGGTTTGAGCCGGAAATCGTCACCCGCGTCAATGACATCTTCTCAATGCTCAGTCTGGTGCAGGCGGGGATCGGCTTCTCACTGATGCCCGGACGAATGAAAAAAGCGTATGAAAATTCGGTGCAACTGCTAAAGCTGGCGCAGCCCTGGCAAATGCAACAACAGATAGCCATTGTCTTCGCCCGCAACCGCGAGCGTGACCCGAACCTGCTGGCGCTGGCCGCCGAAGGGCGTATGTATGCCCGGCGTTTGCAGGAAAACAGCTGATTACGCCTTAAGCCGCCGGGCCAGATGCAACGCCACGTCCACGCCGCTACGCTCCAGCGAGAGCGCCTCGCCTTCCCACTGAGCCTGGCGGGTCAGGCAGGTCAACACCCCACCCGGCGGCATTTCAATCGCCAGACGGGCCTCTCGTTCATTGGCGGCAATGACCGCTTCCTGCCAACGCACGGTACGCGCCATATTCATCGCCAGATCATCGGCAATTTTTTCCGGCTGCCATAACACCCGCCCGGTACTGCCACTCAAATACGCACATCCTGGGCGATTCACCTTAACCCTGGCAAAGGCCTGAGCCAGTTTTTGCGCGGGCGCCGCCAGCAGTTCACAGTGAGAGGGCACGCTCACGTCCAGCCGTTTCACTTTACTCGCCCCTGCAGCCTGCGCTTTTTGCCCCACGCTCGCCATCGCCTCATCGCTACCGGCAATCACAATCTGCGTCTCGGCGTTGAGATTGGCAATGTAAGCCCCGCTCCCTTGCAGCAATGCTTCAACCTGCGGCAGGGTCAGCCCCATAATCGCCGTCAGGCCGTAACCCTGCGGATACGCCTGTTCCATCAGGTCGCCACGCAGCGCCACCAGCGTTAACGCATCGGTAAAATCCAGCGCGCCGGCAATCACCGCCGCCGGGTAAGCGCCAATCGACAGGCCACTGACGATATCAGCCGCCACACCACGCCGCGCAAGCTCGCGCGCCCAGGCCACACCGGCAATTAACAAACACAGCTGCACCGCACGGGTATGCCGGAGGGCGTCTGCACTATCCAGGGTTTCAACCTCGTGGCCTAAAACCTCACGGGCCTGTGCCAGTTCCGTCCCCGGCAGGCGCTGCAACATCCCCGGAGACTGACTGCCCTGCCCCGGAAAAGTGAACAGTATTTTCATTTATTTCTCCCCAGACCAGGGGTCACTGACCAGCCGTGGACCCAGCTCCGTTTTTAGCAACGTTTTCCCGTCGCGCAGCCACTCTGCCAACGCAAAACCGCCCCTGGGCGTATCCACCTGGGTATCGGCGCGACACAGCGCATGGCTAAGTTGTGATTGCCAGAGGCGCAGATCAGCGGGCAATAGCGGCAGCGGCGCGCGGATCAGCAAATCAAGATCGCTGTCAGCATGAATTACCGGGATCCCGGTCGCCAGCGCATAGCCCGTGCTGCCGGTAATCCCCCAGCACCATGGCCACTGCTGGCGGCAGAGCTGAACCGCCACCTGAACCGGCGGCTGGGTAATAAACGCTGAGCGCAGCAGGTCATTTTCCTCCGCAAGCTGTTCGGGGGAAACCACACGGGCGATATGTTCAGGTTTGACCCATCCCGCAGCCCGTTGATCGCGCTTAAGTCCGCGCACCCCTACCGGGATGCGCCCATTTGCATCAACATCACGCCGCACCACAACCGGTAAACCGATATGCCATGCGTTCTTTACCCAGGCGTCGCTGATGCCTTCCAGCGCATCAAGGGTGGTCAACCAAAGCAGATCGTGCGGGCGTGGTGTTGAGGTCATGATTACATTCCTGAAGTCAGCGAGATAAACAGCGGCAGCGACAGGATACACAGTACCGAGCTTAACAGCAGCACTGCTTCCGCATCCGGTGACTGCACACCAAAGCGGTTACCAAACACCACGCCAAAGAAACCCGCAGACAGCGCAATCATCAGGATCGCGGTAATCGCAACCGAACCGTGCAGACCCAAAATCAGCACAATGGCCCAGGCAATCGCCGGTTGAATCAGTAGCTTGGCGAGGGTAGCCGTAATCACCATGGTATTGATTTGCAGTTTACGGGCAGAGAGGATCACCCCGGTCAGGAACAGCGCAGCCGCTGTCGCCGACAGTCCCAGAGGTTTAATGGACGCCAGCAGCAGTTCCGGCATTTTGATGCCAATCGCCGAGAGAATGACCCCGAGCAGCGGCCCCATAACGATAGGTTTTTTCAGCGAACGCCACATCAGAACCGGCAGCATGGTCAGAGTAGAACCCGTGTTGCCACCTGCGGCACGCGCTTTTTCACGCTCCAGAATCAGCAGGCAGAACGGCGTCATCAGTACGGAACCACAGGCGATGGAAACCGCCACGGAGAGCGACGTCGCAGCCCCTTCACCCAGCACACTGCCCAGGATCGGCAAACCGAGCGCCGCATAGTTTGGCAAGGCAACGGTCAGCGTCAGTACAGCGGCATCCTGCGGTGATTTTTTAAAGACGCTGGTCGCGAGGAAATAAATCGCGGCATAGGTTACCCACATCGCCAGGGTCAGTACCAGAATCAACGGCGACTGAGCGACGATGCCCGTCCGCGGAGTTTGCACCGTGGCGCTGAACAGCGCAGCAGGTAACGCAAAATCCATCACGAAGATATTGAGCAGGGAAACGTTTTTATTATCAACCAGTTTAGCCTTGCCCGCCCAGAAGCCCAGCAACATGATGATGAAGATCGGTGCGAGGGCATGAACAATTACGTAAGTCATAAAATCACCTGTAATAAAAGAGGGTATAGCACATGCGCGATGGTTATTATTTTTCAGATGCAGCGTCCCGCGCGGGCGCAGCGAGTGCGCCCACGAGGTGATACATCTGGCAGGTCTCTTTTTCTTACCAGCTGGCTTTCATGCGTTCGCGCACAAGAGCGGAGCTGCGGCGGTTGTCAGCACCCAGACGGTTTTTCAACGTGGTGTCCTGACGAGCGTCATTGATGGCCTGTTGCAGCGTGGTGTTCACCAGCGCCAGATCGGCAGAGGAAGGCGCATCGGGGTTACTGATATCCAGCAGGTTTTCCAGCAATCCCAGCGTGGCATAGTTACTGATGTCATACGCCATTGGTGGAATAGTAGCCGCCAGTTTCTCCAGTGCTTCAACGGTACGCAGGGTGATACGTGCGGCGGAGTCTTTACCCATCGCATGGATCAGAACCCCTTTGTCGTTGAAAGCAATCAGGCGGTTTGCCTGATAGCCATGCGCCAGGAAAGCGCCGGACATCGCTTTACCGACGATAAGCCCAATGACCGGATGACCGGCCAGGCGTGCATTGGCGTAAGCCGCTGCAGCGCCCGCCAGCGCCTGGTGAATGCCAAAACCCTCTTC
Organism: Phytobacter sp. V91; assembly: GCF_965644225.1. Classification (NCBI taxonomy): domain Bacteria; kingdom Pseudomonadati; phylum Pseudomonadota; class Gammaproteobacteria; order Enterobacterales; family Enterobacteriaceae; genus Phytobacter; species Phytobacter sp. V91. The sequence goes on from NZ_CBFFRJ010000014.1 coordinate 16,149, forward strand.
ACGGCGACCGTAGGCCTGGCTTGGCACATCAATCACCGCCACAATCGGGCGTTTCACCGCGCTGTTAGCATCCGCGGCAATGGTTTCGCTCACGACTTTTGCCAGCGTCCAGCCTTCCAGCAGGCCCACTTCGCCTTTTACCGCGCGTGGGAAGTGGTTATTGGCATCCGGTACGACGGCAATAAAACGTACGGCTTCACCATTGAGTTCGCCATCCGCCACCTGCACTGACGGGCACAACCCGGCCAGTCGCGGTGCGTTGGGAGCGAGAGTCTCCAGCCAGAGTTCGCCACGGCTAATTGCATTACTCATCATTTCACCTCCCGGGCAAAAAGCGCTTTTATCTGTTCGGCATCAGCCTGTTTGCGGGTGTCGAAATTTGTCAGGCGGGCAAGATAGTCGTCGTAGTTATCGGTACGGTGCTTCGCCGGAACGCCTTTCGCCAGCGCCTCGTTCATTGCCGCTTTCACCGCATTGACGCCATCGCCGACTAACGCTTCCACCAGCCCGCTTTGATAACGGACTTCGCCGCCGGTCATGCTCCAGATAAAGGGGCGATCGCGGGAGTCATACTCGTCAATCCCTGCTTCCTGCTCGATAACCTGCGGACCATTGAGCCCCAGACGTGCTTCACGGGTCACAATCAGAGAGCTGCACAGCGCGGCCGCAATCGACATCCCGCCAAAGCAACCCACGGTCCCGGCGACAATCCCCACCACCGGCGTATAACGACGCAGATCAACAATCGCGGCGTGAATATCGGCAATCGCCGCCAGGCCCAGATTCGCTTCCTGCAAACGTACGCCGCCGGTTTCAAGGCAAAGCACCGCCTGAGTCGGGATTCCGTTGCGGTTGTCTTCTGCGGCCAGTTCCAGCGCGGCGGCCATTTTGGCGCCGGACACTTCGCCCATACTGCCGCCCTGGAAGGCGCCTTCAATGGCCACCACCACCGCAGGTTTACCGCTGATGGTCCCTTTGGCGACGACCATGCCGTCATCCGCTTGCGGAACAATGCCCTGCGCGCCTAACCACGGCGACACAATGCCTTCGAAGGGATCCAGCAGTTCACGATAGCTGCCTTCATCCAGCAGCGCATGGGCGCGCTGGCGTGCTTTTAATTCAATAAAACTGCTGTCATCACGCATAGCTCACCTCTTCAAAAACCTGTTCGATACGGATGCGGGCAACACCCGGCGTCGCGCCAAAGTCGTGAATGATCAGCGTGCCTGCGGGCAGGTTGCTGACGGTCTGCAAGCGATTAAACAATGCTTCCCAGCGCCCGCGGCTGTTGTCCACGGAGGTGGTGATATCGATGGTTAATGTCTGACTCTGGTCGGCGGTGAATAACACCTCCATATCTCCGGAGCCGACAACCCCGGCCAGCGCTTTGCCGTTAAGGTGACGGCTGGCGGGCACGGTTAATGTGATTTTTTCCATAACATCCTCTTAATGCTTGAAATCAGGTGTCCCGATACGGTCGAGAAACAGGGTGGCGGCCAGCAAATCTGCGGCGCCGCCGGGCGAGGCATTCAGTGTCAGCATCTGGCCGTCGAGTCTTGCCAGCGCCTGTTGCCCTTCCGGCGTTGCGCTGCCGCCCGCGTTTAATACCGCGCGGGCACCGTGCTGCATGATCCGGAGCCCTTCCATCCCGGCGCGGGAGAGCACGCAGGTGTCGGTCAGTGACGTCATAATGGCCATCAGGGCATCAATCCGGGCCTGGGCTTCACTGCCCCCGTTCTTCCTGCTCAAACGCAACTGCGGCAACGCACACTGCAAAATGTGCGGAAAAGCCTGCTGCGCCTCTTCTCTGGCGCCCGGAACGCGGTAGCGGTGGGTGGCGCGCAGCCCTTTGCTGAACACTTTGGGGGCAAGGTTATCCGGCAGTTTTGCAAGCGATGCCGCCGTGGCCGCAATCTCTGCGGGACTGGCATCCCCGCCCTGCATGGCGACGGCGCTCACCAGCAGCCCGAGCGCCCAAATCGCGCCACGGTGGGTGTTGACGCCGCCGGTTGCGGCCATCATTTGCAGCTCGCCTTCGCGACCCAGTCGCCCGATGGTTTGCCTGAGCGCAATGTCTGCGGGTCGAAGCCAGCTTTGTTGCGCCAGCGCCTGAAACGTGGGGGTCAGACTATGTGCGGAGCACTCCATCAACGCGAGCGTTAAGTCGTGGTGCGCACCGTTCCCCCGACTGTCCACCAGACCAGGTTTCGGGCTTAATCGTGCTTCGTCTATCAGACACTGCGTGGCGGTTCGCGCCAGCCATTCGGCACCGCCTTCAACCTGAATCCGGGGCAGAAGTTTCATTACCAGCTCCGGAATTTCGCAGGTGGGTTATAGAGACCGTCTGACCATTCCACCAGGTCTGCCACGCTGCCGGCTGCCAGCAGCGAACGGGTAGCATCAGTGCGACGGATCCCCATATCTTCCGGGTAAACCACTTTGCCGCTCTGACGCAGTGCCGCAACGCGTTTGCTGTCCACACCCAGGCCGATATCGGTGATCCCGGCGACGGCTGCCACCATTGCGCGGCGCTCTTCCATGCTTTCGGCACGGTAGAGGTAGGCAATACCCTCTTCAGTCAGCACGTGGGTGACGTCATCGCCATAAATCATGACTGGCGCCAGCGGCATGCCGGAGGTTTTTGCCACTTCAACCGCATCCAGGGTCTCAACAAAACTCGGTTTAGCACCCGCCTGGAAAGTTTCGACCATCTGCACCACCAGCTTTTTACCGCGCTGCATCGGGTCAGGTTCAGTGATCATATTGAGCCAGGCTGGGGTAGCGTGACGACGACCGTGCGGGTCGTGCCCCATATTTGGCGCACCGCCAAAACCGGACAGACGACCACGGGTGACAGTTGAGGAGTTGGCGAGGCCATCAATTTGCAGCGTGGAGCCGATAAACATATCTACGGCGTACTGGCCAGCCAACTGGCAGAACGCGCGGTTAGAACGCATAGAGCCATCGCTACCGGTGAAGAAAATGTCCGGACGCGCGCGGATATACTCTTCCATCCCCAGTTCACCACCGAAGCAGTGCACGCTTTCAACCCAGCCGCTTTCGATAGCCGGGATCAGCGTCGGATGCGGGTTCAGGGTCCAGTGCTTACAGATTTTACCTTTCAGGCCGAGCTGTTCGCCGTAAGTTGGCAGCAGCAGCTCAATGGCTGCGGTGTTAAAGCCGATACCATGGTTCAGCGACTGCACCTGATGTTCCGCGTAGATGCCTTTAATCGCCATCATCGCCATCAGGATATGTTCCTGTTTGATCAGACGCGGGTCGCGGGTAAACAGAGGTTCGATAAAGAACGGTTTGTCCGCCACCACCACGTAGTCAATCCAGGAGCCCGGGATATCCACTCGTGGTAAATCACAGTCGTCATCCACCAGCTCATTCACCTGAGCAATCACGATACCGTCGCGGAACGCGGCGGCTTCCACCAGCGCCGGAGTATCTTCGGTACTCGGTCCGGTATACAGATTGCCTTTGCGGTCAGCTTTGTAACCGGCAATCAGCGCCACGTTCGGCGATAGATCGACGTAGAGACGGGAGTAAAGCTCGATATAGGTGTGGATGGCGCCGATTTCTAACAGGCCATCTTCCAGTAATTGAGAGATACGCAGGCTTTGGGTGCCGGAGAAAGAGAAATCCAGCTTACGGGCAATCCCTTTTTCAAAAATGTCGAGATGCTCGCTGCGCCCGATGCTGGGCATGATCATATGCAGGTCATGCACTTTTTGCGGGTTCACCTCAGCCAGCGCACGTGAAAGGAAATCGGCCTGTTTTTGGTTGTTCCCCTCAAGTACCACGCGATCGCCTGGCGCTATCAGTTTTTCCAGCATGGCGACCAGGTCGTCGGTCGGCAGCACTTTGCCCTGCACCGGTACGGAGGCCATGCGGCGCTGCTTCTCACTGCGCCTTGTGTTCCATACCCGTGGTGGCGTTTGCCCAGATAACATTATTAACCTCCTGATTCAGCTAATCATTTTGATTTGCTTAACGCTGAGTAAATTCTGCTCTGCGCAGAGACTGGCATCAATTAAGCGTAGAGACGAATCATTAGCATGAGGGTAATAATCACCGTAATGATTTGTGACGGGGATCATTTTATGTCGGGAAATGTGCTAAACGAGGGGGCATGGGATACCCCCGGCATGGGTGAGGTGCGTCAATCAGTGCTGTGCGGCCAGGCGCTGGCGAATCTGTTCAAAATGGTCAGTGTTGTACAGTTTGCCATCAAGGAAACGGGTTTTCAGTTCACCTGCTTTTTCCTGTTCCCGGGTCTGTTCATCATGCAGTTGCAACTCGCCCAGGCTATCTCTTTCCACCCGCAACAACCCGCGTGCTGAACGTTTCAGGCCGCTGTCGGTTTTTGGCTCTTTATAGATCATTCGTCCCTGACCATTAACCACTCCCCAGGTCGCCTTCATGGCAAAACCGAAGGTATCACGGGTGTTGTACTGGTAGGTAAAAGAGCCGACCCCGAAGACCACGTTTGCGCTGGCAAAGCCTTTCGCTTCCAGCCGACGCAGGATCTCATCTGCACGAGCAAGCGTGATGGAATCGCCGTAAATCAGACCAACGTGCGGATCCAGCACTTTGTAGCCCTTCTCATTCACCGTGCCGCCGAAGATTTCCCACAACACTTCAACGGATCCTTTCTCTTGCGGGCTGCGATCGGCGCGGGTATCGTCGTCGGTGCCAGTTCCGCAAAGAATTGCTACCGGATCGCCGCTATCCGGGCGGAACACCACGCGTCCCTCACGCCCGAGGATTATCTGTTTCAGCTCCCGGGTGTATTCCGTTATGACGCGCCAGTAATCCCAGGTATCTGAAACAATTGAAACAAATCCCTGCGGATAGAGATCCGCAATCAATCGACGGAAAGTTGCAATCTCATGCTCTTTCTCGCCCATGCACATAACACTGTGTTCGGTGGCCGGAATGCTCGCACCAATAAAGTACTCTTCACCATCGGTGTAGTAATCGCGGGCATACAGCAACGAAGGAATACTGTCAGTGCCTTTAAAACTCAATAAATGTCCGGCGCCTGCCTGCATGGTGTCCTGTAGTCCGGCCATGCCGCGAAAGGAAAAATCGTGGCACTGGAAATCGAGGTGCGACATATCGCTACAGGTTTTTTCCGCCCATCGTTCACAGACTTGACGATAGTGGTGGGCAATAGTGGCGTTGGTGGAGGCTTTCCACAGTTCAGCAGAGAGCACGGTTTCAAGGTAATTCACCAGCCAGAAAAATTCGTCGCGGGTATTGGTGATGGTCAGCACTGGCACTTTCATTGGCACTTTGCTGCCTTCATCAAGTGATTTGATGTGCAGAGGCAAATAACCCAGGCTATGCAGCGCCCGAATGTGATCCACCGGCACAGCATCTTTACCAAGGTAGCTGTCCATCACGGTTTTGTATTCATTCACCACATCCTCTTGCGGACGGGCAAAAAAGGACTCATTGAACAAATCGACCATAAACCATTGCAGAAAACCTTGCAGGCCAAAGAACACCAGTTTGCCATCTGCCACTGGCGAGGTGAAAAAGCGGTCACTGCGTGGCGTAAAGTTGGAGTACACCTGGGTGGTGCCCTGCGGATACTGAGCGCGATGGGAAACTTTATAACCGTCGATAGCAAGGACTGGATTTATTTTCATGGTGTTATCTCCCTTAAGCACAAAAAATGGTGTCGATATCAATAAGCTCAATACGCGGTTCGCGAAGCTGAGACGAAGCAAAAGAAGTGGTGGTATAGATGGCATCGATGCCGTTATTCAGCAGGTTTTCTACCCCTTTTGAAAAGACACCGTGCGTAACATACAGGCTCACGCTGCGGGCACCCGCATCGCGTAGCACCTGTGCGGAGCCGATAAAAGTGCCGCCCGCATCGCAAAGATCGTCAACAATGAGCACGTCTTTCCCTGCAACATCGCCGGAAACCAGCGCAAAACCGGTCAGGTTACCGCTCGCCACATCACGCTCTTTGGTGATGATGGCGTAATCCTGGGCGCCACTGGCTTTCGCCACGTTATGAATTTTCTTTAACGCCCCCGCATCGGGTGCCACCAGCATCAGCCTGCCCGTGCTGATGGCATGACGCAGGTTTTTGCTTTTCAGCAGGCAGGCCTCCTGAGCAATCACCACGCAGTTATTGATGGCCGCGGCTGCCGCATCGCTATGTGGATCCAGCAGAAAAACTTTGCTGAAGTTAAGTGTATTCAACTGATTAGCGAACACTTTAAGGGCAAAGCTATCACCGTTAACCATATGCCTGTCCTGACGCGCCCAGGGCAGCCAGGCCAGTTCAAGATGGCTTATCGCGATGTCGGTAACATGGCGCACAGCCTCAACCAGTTGTGCTAACAGCATGAAATCGTTCATATCACGCATGGCTGCGAAACGGATACGCATGACCCTGGCAAAACGTGGCAACTCATTGCTGACTTTTAGCCATACCGCACCATCAGGAAAGACACCATGCTCGATTTCAACTTGCTGATTATCAATAGTTAGTTCTATTTTTTTGGTCATAATTCACCTCACTATTAATTAATGTCCCTGGGACACATACAATATTGTCCATAAGACACTTATCGGCAAGTTATTTTTTGCACATTGAGAAGAAAAGGAATTAACAGCATGATATTTAAAGAAATAAAAGTTATCTTGCCGCGCTTCGTGGGGCTGATAAACTTGTGGCGTGTTAACTAAGACGAGTAAGCGATGATCAGCGAAGCAGAGTATCTGGATTCTTATGATGCCAGCCGGTTCCCTTCCCCCCTGGTGACGGTGGACAGCGTATTGCTAACGCTTCATGAGCAGGTACTTTGCGTTTTACTGGTGGAGCGTGCCAGCCCGCCGCAGCAAGGGTACTGGGGTCTGCCTGGCGGGTTTATCGATATCGAGCAGGATGAATCAACCCGCGCCACTGCGCTACGTAAGCTCACGGAAAAAACCGGTATCTCTCCCTCATGGCTGGAACAGCTGGATACCTTTTCTGGCGCACAGCGCGATCCGCGTGGCTGGAGTCTGACTATCGCCTGGTATGCGCTCATCTCATGGGTGGCCTGCGCTCCGCACGTCGCAACCGTCAGCGACGCTAAATGGGTACCGGTAAGCTCACTTGATGATATCGACCTGGCCTTTGATCACCGGGAGATAATTCAAACTGCGCTGCAGCGATTACGGCAGAAAACGATGTACTCTTTACTGCCTGTTTATTGTCTGCCTGATACCTTTACCCAGACACAATTGCAGGAGGCGACCGAAATTATCCTCGGCCAGCCTATCCAGCGAAAAAGCCTGATTCGCCGTTTCGAGGCTTCAGGCATGTTTGAAGAGACTGGCGAAAGCCTGGCGACTGGCGCACGGAAAGCGCGCTTATGGCGACGTAAGCCTGATGTCGACATCCATCTCTTTTCCCGTAATTTACTGGCGGATTAGCCTGTATACCGCTCGTAGCCCATGAAATGAACAATCGGACATGCTGCGTGTCGTTATAGTCATCCCCCAACAATTTATCGATTTTCTGTACTATGGCTGAAATGACCCCTTCGCAACTTTCGGAAATTGAAGAGAATACGCAGGACTTCCGCCCGATGCGCGGAGCGCGTAATCCCCATTTCCAGACCATGCTGCCGCGGATTATCCGTCGCAAGCTGGGCTTCGCCCCCCACTGGCAGCGCCTCGAACTCCCTGACGGCGACTTTGTTGATCTCGCATGGAGCGAAGATCCGGCTCAGGCCCGGCATAAGCCACGGCTGGTGGTCTTTCACGGGCTGGAAGGCAGCCTTCACAGTCCCTATGCGCACGGCCTGGTTGAGGCGGCAAAAGAGCGTGGCTGGCTTGGTGTGGTAATGCATTTTCGCGGATGCAGCGGCGAGCCTAATCGTCTCAACCGGATTTACCATTCAGGTGAAACTGAAGACGGGAGCTGGTTTTTACACTGGCTGCGCCGGGAGTTTGGCGAAGTGCCCACTGCGGCAGTCGGCTACTCGCTGGGGGGCAATATGCTCGCCTGCCTGCTGGCAAAAGAAGGCAGCAGCGCGCCGCTGGATGCCGCAGTGATTGTCTCAGCCCCCTTTGTGCTGGAAGCATGCAGCAACCATATCGAAAAGGGCTTTTCCCGGGTCTACCAGCACTACCTGCTCAATTTGCTCAAAGCCAACGCCTCACGCAAACTTAAGGCCTATCCAGGCTCCTTGCCGGTGAGCCTGGCGCAGCTGAAACGCGTCCGCCTGCTGCGCGAATTTGACGATTTGATCACCGCGCGTATTCATGGCTTTGCCGATGCGATCGACTATTATCGCCAGTGCAGCGCGATGCCGCTATTGAACAAAATAGCCAGACCGACACTGATTATTCATGCGAAAGACGATCCTTTTATGGATAGCCATGTGATTCCCGATCCGCAATCCCTGCCAGCGACAGTAGAGTATCAACTTACCGAGCATGGCGGCCATGTCGGCTTTGTGGGCGGCACGCTGCTTAGGCCGCAAATGTGGCTTGAGAAGCGGATCCCTGACTGGCTAAATACCTGGCTGGACGTCTAAGATGATAATTCCCTGGCAAGACCTCGCGCCTGAAACTCTGGACAATCTGATTGAGAGCTTTGTCTTGCGCGAAGGCACTGATTATGGTGAACATGAGCGCGCATTCGCGCAAAAAGTTGCCGATGTTAAGCGGCAACTGAAAAGTGGCGAAGCGGTGCTGGTGTGGTCAGAGTTACACGAAAGCGTCAACATTATGCCGCGCGCGCAGTTTCGCGAGTAACAGGATCCCGGCGAAAATACTCGCTTTTTCATGGAGCAACTATGTCTGCAAAACATCCGGTTATTGCCGTAACGGGCTCCAGTGGGGCAGGAACCACCACCACCAGCCTGGCGTTTCGTAAAATTTTCGCCCAGTTGAATCTGCACGCCGCCGAAGTCGAAGGCGACAGTTTCCATCGTTTCACCCGGCCAGAGATGGACATGGCCATCCGTAAAGCGCGCGATTTAGGCCGACATATCAGCTACTTTGGCCCGGAAGCCAATGATTTTGGTCTGCTGGAAAGCACCTTTATCGACTACGGGCAAACCGGGAAAGGTCAGTCGCGAAAATACCTTCACACCTATGATGAAGCGGTTCCGTGGAACCAGGTGCCAGGCACATTTACCCCCTGGCAGCCCCTTCCTGAACCCACGGATGTCCTTTTCTATGAAGGTTTGCACGGCGGCGTAGTCACGCCACAGCATGACGTTGCGCGGCATGTGGATCTGCTGGTCGGCGTGGTTCCTATTGTCAATCTGGAGTGGATGCAGAAACTGGTGCGGGATACCAGCGAACGCGGCCACTCCCGTGAAGCAGTGATGGACTCTGTCGTGCGCTCAATGGAAGACTATATCAACTTCATTACGCCGCAGTTTTCCCGCACCCATATTAACTTCCAGCGCGTTCCCACCGTTGATACCTCAAACCCGTTCGCCGCCAAGGTTATTCCATCACTGGATGAAAGCTTTGTGGTGATCCATTTCCGTAACCTTGAGGGGATTGATTATCCCTGGCTGCTGGCAATGCTGCAGGGCTCGTTTATTTCTCATATGAATACGCTGGTGGTTCCGGGCGGCAAAATGGGGCTGGCGATGGAGCTGATCATGACACCGCTGGTACAGCGGCTGATGGAAGGCAGAACGATAGCGTAATTTCAGCGCCCTCCCCTCGCAGGAGAGGGCCAGAGCAGGGCATCAGAACCTACAATGCCCTTATCCAGTCAGGCTTCAATCACTTCATATGTATGAGTGATGTTCGCCGCTTTTTCCAGCATCAGCGCCACCGAGCAGTACTTCTCAGCAGAGAGATCCACTGCACGCGATACCGCCGCATCTTTCAGCTCTTTTCCCGTCACAATAAAGTGCAGGTTGATATGGGTAAACAGACGAGGCGCTTCTTCACGACGCTCAGACGTCAGTTTCACTTCGCAGTCCGTCACATCGTGGCGACCTTTTTGCAGAATAGATACAACATCGATAGCGCTGCAGCCGCCAGCCGCCATCAGCACCATCTCCATCGGGCTTGGGGCTTTGTCGCCAGAGTTTCCATCCATCAAAATTTGGTGCCCTGATGCGGACTCGCCAAGGAACGTTAACCCTTCAACCCATTTCACACGTGCATGCATTTTGATTCACTCCGGAGTAGCAATTTTCTCTACAGATTACGCGTACATAAGAAAAGGCGCAACGGAAGGCGACCTGCGTCAAGCTGAAGCGAGACACCAGGAGACAGGCGGCAAAAGCTATGCTAAAACAGTCTGGATGCTACAGTGATACATAGACGTACTGCATGTATGCAGAGGACTATATATATTAGAGGCCGCAGACACGTCTGACGGTTCACTTCCCAAGTATCGGGAAGACAGATTGCAACCCCAGATGCAGGGTGCAGATCCTGAGTCTGGAGCCAGCTTATAACAGAGGATAACCGCGCATGGTGCTTGGCAAACCGCAAACAGACCCGACTCTCGAATGGTTCTTGTCTCATTGCCACATTCATAAGTACCCGTCGAAGAGCACGCTGATTCACCAGGGTGAAAAAGCGGAAACGTTGTATTACATCGTCAAAGGCTCAGTGGCAGTGCTCATCAAGGATGAAGAAGGGAAAGAGATGATCCTCTCTTACCTGAATCAGGGTGATTTTATCGGTGAACTGGGGCTTTTCGAAGAAGGTCAGGAGCGTAGTGCATGGGTACGCGCCAAGACTGCTTGTGAAGTGGCCGAAATTTCCTACAAAAAATTCCGTCAGCTGATCCAGGTAAACCCGGATATTCTGATGCGTCTGTCTTCGCAGATGGCGCGTCGCCTGCAAGTGACATCGGAAAAAGTCGGCAACCTCGCTTTCCTCGATGTAACAGGCCGTATTGCTCAGACGTTACTGAATCTGGCAAAACAACCCGACGCAATGACTCACCCGGACGGTATGCAAATTAAAATAACCCGTCAGGAGATTGGTCAGATCGTGGGCTGTTCTCGCGAAACCGTAGGCCGCATCCTGAAGATGCTGGAAGATCAGAACCTGATCTCCGCCCACGGTAAAACCATTGTCGTGTACGGAACACGTTAAGTCTTCGAACGGTGCATTATCATAGGTAATGCGCCGTTTTTGTTTCTATGTGGCGCAGGCTGATTTACCACCCCGAAATCAACTATGCACTGCGACAAACGCTGGTGTTATGTCTGCCGGTGACCGTTGGTCTGATTGTCGGCCGACTGGATCTCGGTCTTCTCTTCTCGTTAGTTCCCGCCTGTTGCAACATTGCCGGTCTCGACACCCCGCATAAACGCTTTTTTAAACGGGTGATTATTGGCGGTTCGCTTTTCGCCGGTAGCAGCCTCGCGGTGCAATTTTTACTCTTCGAAAATGTCCCGTTGCCTCTTATTCTGACGATGATGACGCTCATTCTTGGGGTGACCGCGGAAATCAGTGCGCTACATGGCAGGTTACTACCCGCCTCACTGATCGCCGCCATCTTTACTCTGAGCCTTGCGGGCAATATGCCGGTCTGGGAACCGCTGTTGATCTACAGTCTCGGCACCCTGTGGTACGGCGCGTTTAACGCCTTTTGGTTCTGGCGGGAGCAACCGCTTCGCGAATCCTTAAGTTTGCTGTACCGGCAACTGGCCGATTACTGCGAAGCAAAATACAGCCTGCTGACCCAGCATGCGGATCCGGAAAAAGCGCTGCCGCCGCTACTGGCCCGCCAGCAAAAGGCCGTGGATATGATTAGTCAGTGTTATCAGCAACTGCATATGCTGGCTGCGAATCATAATGGTGACTACAAGCGGCTGCTTCGTGTCTTTCAGATGGCGCTCGATTTGCAGGAGCATATAGCCGTCAGCTTGCATCAGCCTCAGGAAGTGCAGGCGCTGGTCGAACGCAGCCATGCCGAAGAAGTGATCCGCTGGAACGCGCAGACCGTCGCGGCCAGGCTGAGGGTCATTGCCGACGATATTCTCTATCACCGTTACCCCCAGCGCTTCAGTATGGATAAACAAATCAGCGCGCTGGAGAAAATCGCCCACCAGCATCCTGATAACCCGGTGGGGCAGTTTTGCGCCTGGCACTTCAGCCAAATCGCCCGGGTTTTGCGAACGCAGCGCCCCCTCTATATTCGCGATCTGATGGCGGAAAAGCAGCGCAGGTTGCCGCTACTACCGGCACTCAGAAGCTATTTATCTCTTAAGTCCGCGGCCTTACGCAACGCTGCGCGCATCAGCGTGATGTTAAGCGTCGCCAGCCTGATGGGCAGTGCCCTGCATTTACCCAAGCCCTGGTGGATCATGATGACCGTGATGTTTGTCACCCAAAACGGCTATGGCGCAACGCGAGTGCGCATTTTGCACCGGGCGGCAGGCACAATGGCCGGGTTAATCATCGCCGGAGCCACGTTGCACTACCATGTACCGGAAGGCTACACGCTGGTCACCATGCTGATTGTCACCCTGATAAGCTATCTGATCATTCGCAAAAGTTACGGCTGGGCGATGGTGGGCTTTACCCTTACGGCGGTGTACACGCTTCAGCTTCTGACCCTCAACGGCGAACAATTTATCGTCGCCCGTCTTATCGATACGCTGATTGGCTGTCTGATAGCCTTTGGCGGCATTGTCTGGCTGTGGCCGCAATGGCAAAGCGGCCTGCTGCGACGCAATGCCCATGATGCGCTGGAAACGTATCAGGACGCTATCCAGTTACTCCTGAGCAACGATCCGCAGGTCACGCCGCTGGCATACCAACGAATGCGCGTCAACCAGGCGCACAACGCCTTATTCAACCCCCTTAATCAGGCGATGCAGGAGCCGGGCTTCGATACGCGCTATCTGTCGGATATGAAACTGTGGGTCACTCACAGCCAGTTTATTGTTGAGCATATAAACGCCATGACCACCCTGGCGCGGGAGCACACCATGCTGACGCCGGACCTGGCGCAACGCTATTTGCAGTCATGTGAGATTGCGCTGCAACGTTGTCAGCAGCGGCTGGAATACGACGGAGCGGGAAGTTCAGGGGATGTGAATATTCTGGAAGCGCCGGAGACCCTGACACGGGGTCCTGTGAGCACGCTGGAACAACATCTCCAGCGTATTCTCGGGCATCTGAGCACCATGCACACCATTTCATCGGTGGCGTGTCGTCAGCGCCCGCATCATGGTATCTGGCTTAAACGTCGCTTACGCCGTTAGCCGTTAATCACTTTTGCCACCGCGCGGGCAAAACGATTCATACCTTCAACAATATCAGCATCTTCAACGATCAGCGCCGGGGCAAAACGCATTACATCCGGCCCGGCGTTCAGTACCATCACACCCTCTTCTGCCGCCGCATACAGGAAATCACGCGCCCGGCCTGTGAATTGCGGTTTCAGTTCAGCCCCAATCAGCAGACCCATACCGCGGATCTCACTGAACAGATCGTATTGCGCGTTGATTTTTTCCAGATGCTCAACAAAAAGTGCGCGCTTCGCATTCACGCCACTTAAGACTTCCGGCGTGTTGATGATATCAAAGGCCGCCCCTGCCACCGCGCAGGCCAGCGGGTTACCGCCGTAGGTGGAACCGTGGGAACCCGGATGGAAGGCGCTGGCGATCTCCTGAGTGGTCAGCATGGCGCTGACCGGGAAGCCGCCGCCCAGTGCCTTGGCGCTGGTCAGAATATCCGGCGTTACGCCATAGTGCATATAGGCAAACAGCTCACCACAACGCCCCATCCCACACTGCACTTCATCAAAGACCAGCAGCGCTTTGTGCTCGTCACACAGGTCACGCAGGCCTTGTAAAAACTCTGGCGTTGCGGCAGTCACGCCACCTTCGCCCTGGATAGGTTCGACCACCACCGCACAGGTGTGATCGTCCATGACCGCTTTGACAGCATGCAGATCGTTAAAGGGCACATGGACAATATCAGCCGGTTTTGGACCAAAACCATCAGAATACTTTGGCTGCCCGCCCACGGTCACCGTGAAGAGGGAACGACCATGAAACGCATTATGGAAAGCGATGATTTTGGTTTTGTGCGGACTATGGCGAGTGGACGCGTAAAAACGCGCCAGCTTAAATGCCGTTTCGTTGGCTTCGGTGCCGGAGTTCATAAAAACCACCCGCTCAGCGAAGGTCGCGTCAACCAGCTTACGCGCCAGACGCAGTGCTGGCTCATTAGTGAAAACGTTGCTGATGTGCCACAGAGTTTCACCCTGCGTTTTTAACGTTTCGACCAGCGTCGGGTGACAATGCCCCAGCGCGGTAACCGCTATTCCCCCCGCAAAATCAACGTACTCTTTACCTTGTTGATCCCATACGCGGCTGCCCTTTCCCTTCACCGGGATAAATTCGGCCGGTGCGAAGATTGGTAAAATGACTTCGTCGAAGGTTGCGCGCGTAATTGCGTCTTGCTGAGTTGCCATGTGACCCCACCCTTGTTAAATAAGAAGCAGAAGTGAAAATATAATCACGAAATATGCATAAAAAATCACTCAATGGCAACTAAAAATCGGTGCGATGCAGAAAGTTATTCAGTAGCGCATGACCCTGTTCACTGAGAATGCTCTCCGGATGAAACTGCACTCCTTCGAGATCCCACTGGCGATGGCGAATCCCCATGATCTCCTGGGTTTCACTCAAGGCAGTGACCTCAAAACAGTCCGGCAGCGTCGGGGGATCGATAAGCAATGAATGGTAGCGTGTGACGGTAAGCGGGTTGTTCAGGCCGTGAAAAACGCCCTTCCCGGTATGGCTAATCGGTGAGGTTTTCCCGTGCATAACTTTCTGCGCACGCACAATACGCGCGCCAAATGCCTGCGCAATCGCCTGGTGACCCAGGCAGACACCGAGGATCGGCAAAATGCCGGCATAATGGCGGATAACCTCAAGTGAGATCCCGGATTCATCGGGCGTGCAGGGCCCTGGAGAGATAACAATCTTTTCAGGCGGGTGGGCCGCAATGTCCGTCAGTGTTATTTCGTCGTTCCGCCTGACCTCGACCCGCGCGCCCAGCTCGCAAAAATATTGGTACAGGTTCCAGGTAAAAGAGTCGTAATTATCAATCAGCAGGATCATGGCGGCCTCGTAGAAATGTGCCGCCCTATTCTACTCAGATTCATTCACTTCGCTTACCACTTTGCCAAAGATCGTACGTAGCGGGGCCAGTTCCCCCATAGCCCCGGCCTGATTTGCCGCAGCCCAGCCCTGCGGATCGATATCCCGCCAGTCAAGCTGGTAACCGGCATGCAATGCCAGCTGTTCAAAGAAGATACGCTGCGTGATGCCGTTGCCAATACGAAAAGGGTGAAGCACATTGATTTCACAGTAGTAATGCGCCAGTCGCTCCACAAACTCAGCGAACTTAAGATGCTGAAGATACTCTTCGCCTTCCAGGCTGCGCATCAGGGCATTGCCCTCTTTCTCGATATACGCAAAATGGCAAAAACGGGTATCGCCCTGGTAAATATCCACCTCACGAAAAGCGCCTGCCCAGGCGAAAATATCCTGATAGAGGTGGCGGTGTATCGCACAAAGATGAGGTAAGCCACCCACCTTCGGCCCCAGTTCAAGGGTGGCGGCACGCAGAGCTGTCAGTTCCCACGCCGCCTGTTCCAGCCGCTGGGCCTGGTGAATATCGAGGATATTGCGCATCACATTGATGCCGGGGTACAGATAAGGATCGCGACCGTTGCCATATTTATCGCTCATAGTGCCTCCTCAACGCTTGCAGGCGCACATTGGCCTCTTCAGGCGTGAGCGTCACCAGTGGGCTGTCAACATTCTCCAGATGGCGACTGGCCTGAAAATTGATATTGCGTTGCTGCTCCCAGAGTCGGGATTTTTGTCGGTCAGTGAGTTTTTTGTTCATAACGCCTCCCTGATATCTCGCTCATTTGCCACAAGTATAAGCAGCATTTACGCGTTACGCAGGAAGGGTCTGGCAGTACGGGCCATAAGCAACCCGTACTGAAAAAGATTACGGCAGGACTTTCGCAGAGAGGATAACAACCGGTTTTGACGGCACATTCTGGTATGGGCCGACATCATGGGTGGGGACCTGAGAGATTTTGTCTGCAATCTCCATCCCCTTCACAATCTTACCAAATACCGCATAACCGAAATCGCGTTGACCGTGATCGAGGAAAGCGTTATCTGCAACATTCAGGAAGAACTGGCTGGTGGCGCTGTCTTTGTCAGCCGTGCGAGCCATGGAGATGGTGCCGCGGGTGTTACGCAAGCCGTTGTCGGCTTCGTTTTTAATCGGCGGATTTGGCTGCTTCTGCTGCATTTGCTCGTTAAAACCGCCGCCCTGAACCATAAAGCCCGGGATCACGCGGTGAAAGGTGGTGTTGTTATAAAAACCACTGTTCACATAATCGACAAAGTTTTTTACCGAGACCGGGGCTTTCTGTTTATCCAGCTCCAGTTCAATATTGCCAGCGGAGGTGGTAAGCAGAACATGAGGATCGCCTTTTGCCGCGAGAGCAGAAGAGGAGATCACTGAGAGGGCACATACAGCCGCAAAAGCCGCCAGAGTCGATTTAACCATGAGGTTTCCTTAACGAAATGCAGGTAACAAAGCGAGTGGCTTGATTCTAAAGAGCAGTCCGCCAGCAGGCCAGCCTTTTACTTAATTTTACGCAATTGAAACACATGTAACCTGAATGGCCACGCTTCCGGTGGCCATTCTGTTACCGCCTTCACTTCGCCTGGCGACTAAACAGCACTTCTTCACCACCGCTGTCGGTCTGCACCCAACTTTGCGCCAGCTGGGTCGTGGCAATAATCCGCCCGTGGCGAATCGACCAGCGTACCGGTGACTGGCAACGTACCGCATCAAAACCACTGCTGACAGGCAGAATAATCATATTGGCAGGATTGCCGGTCGCAATGCCGTAGTCCTTAAGCCCGAAGGTCCGCGCACTGTTGTGGGTGATAAGATTCAGACCATCATCAATTTGCTGATATCCCATCAACTGACAAACATGCAGCCCCATATGCAGCACCTGAAGCATATTGCCGGTTCCCAATGGATACCATGGATCAGAGACATCATCATGACCGAAACAGACATTAATGCCTGCCGCCATTAGCTCTTTTACCCGAGTGATGCCGCGCCGCTTGGGATAGTCATCAAAGCGCCCCTGCAAATGAATATTGACCAACGGGTTGGCGACGAAATTAATGCCGGAGAGTTTAAGCAGGCGGAACAGCCGCGAAGTATAGGCCCCGTTGTAGGAGTGCATTGCGGTGGTGTGGCTGGCGGTCACCCGCTCCCCTATGCCCATTTTCAGCGCCAGAGCCGCGACGGTTTCGACAAACCGCGACTGCTCATCATCAATTTCATCGCAGTGAATATCCAGCGGCCGGTCATATTTCTGCGCCAGCTCAAAGGCTATATGTAGCGATTCGACACCGTACTCGCGGGTGAATTCGAAATGCGGAATAGCCCCCACCACATCGGCACCGAGCCGTAATGCCTCTTCTAACAATGCGGCGCCATTGGGATAGGACAAAATCCCCTCTTGTGGGAAAGCGACAATTTGCAAATCTATCCACGGGGCGACCTCCTGCTTAACCTCCAGCATCGCTTTTAGCGCGGTAAGGTCGGGGTCGGAAACATCGACATGCGTACGTACAAACTGGATCCCGTTGGCCATTTGCCACTTCAGCGTTTGCCAGGCTCGCTGTTTAACGTCTTCATGGCTGAGCATGGCTTTACGCTCGGCCCAGCGCTCAATACCTTCAAACAAGGTCCCTGACTGATTCCAGTTCGGCTCCCCTGCCGTCTGGGTGGTATCAAGATGAATATGCGGTTCAATAAAAGGCGGAACCGCCAGCCCGCCGCGGGCGTTCAGCACCTCATAGCTCTCACCCTGGGTGGATCCCATAGGGGTGATTTCGCCAAAGCTCCCTTGCTCAATACTGATTTGCCATAACCCTTCACGCCCTGGCAAATGAACGTTCTGAACCAACCAAAGTGGTGCTGCTGA
The DNA here is from genome assembly GCF_965644225.1 of Phytobacter sp. V91. Taxonomy (NCBI): domain Bacteria; kingdom Pseudomonadati; phylum Pseudomonadota; class Gammaproteobacteria; order Enterobacterales; family Enterobacteriaceae; genus Phytobacter; species Phytobacter sp. V91. The sequence goes on from NZ_CBFFRJ010000014.1 coordinate 34,159, forward strand.
CATACCCTACCCCCTGGGATTAACGCTGAAACACTGTTTCAGGCAATTGCCATAATTCCGCGCTCTTTTTTGTACACAATTTCCGCAAACACGAAAAGCCTGACAGATCCGACACTTATAAAAATCATGAAAAATCAGATATCTACCCATTAAGTGGTAGGCGAAGATGCACTTGATTTACATCAATAAGCCCATCTGCTGAATCGTTAAGGTAAGCAATAATAGAAAAGAAAAAGAGGCAAAAATGAGCAAAGTCAAACTCGCTATTATCGGTAATGGCATGGTCGGCCACCGTTTCGTTGAGGATCTTCTCGACAAAGCCTCTGCCGACCAGTTCGAGATTACCATTTTTTGTGAAGAGCCCCGTAAAGCTTACGATCGTGTGCATTTGTCATCCTACTTTTCGCACCATACAGCAGAAGAGCTGTCGCTGGTACGAGACGGTTTTTATGAGAAACACGGCGTTAATATTCTGGTGGGCGAACGGGCGATCACCATCAACCGTCAGGAAAAGGTGATCCACTCCAGCGCCGGTCGTACTGTTTATTACGACAAACTGATCATGGCGACCGGTTCTTATCCGTGGATCCCACCTATTAAAGGTTCCGAAACCCAGGACTGCTTTGTTTACCGCACCATAGAAGACCTGAATGCTATCGAATCCTGCGCCCGTCGCAGCCGCCGTGGGGCAGTGGTCGGTGGCGGTTTGCTCGGCCTTGAAGCGGCTGGCGCCCTGAAAAACTTAGGCGTCGAAACCCACGTTATCGAATTTGCCCCCATGCTGATGGCGGAACAGCTCGATCAGATGGGCGGCGAACAGCTTAAGCGTAAGATCGAAAGTATGGGCGTGCGCGTGCACACCAGCAAAAATACTCAAGAGATCGTTCAGGAAGGTACCGATGCGCGTAAGACCATGCGCTTTGCTGACGGTAGCAGCCTGGAAGTCGATTTCATTGTTTTCTCTACGGGTATTCGCCCACGCGACAAACTGGCGACCCAGTGTGGTCTTGAGGTGGCGCAACGTGGCGGCATCAGGATTAACGATACCTGCCAGACCTCAGACCCGGATATCTACGCCATTGGCGAGTGTGCCAGCTGGGATAATCACGTTTACGGCCTGGTCGCCCCGGGTTACAAAATGGCGCAGGTTGCAGTGGACCATATCCTCGGCCATGCGAACACCTTTGCCGGTGCCGATATGAGCGCCAAGCTGAAGCTGCTGGGCGTGGACGTCGGAGGTATTGGCGATGCCCATGGCCGCACGCCGGGCGCCCGCAGCTACGTTTATCTCGACGAAAGCAAAGAAGTCTATAAACGGTTGATCGTCAGCCCGGATAATAAAACCCTGCTTGGCGCGGTACTGGTGGGTGACACCAGTGATTTCGGCAACCTGCTGCAACTGGTGCTGAACGCTATCGAACTGCCGGAAAACCCGGATGCGCTGATCCTGCCGTCCCACGCCGGCAGCGGCAAACCATCAATTGGCGTCGATAAACTGCCTGACAGCGCGCAGATCTGTTCCTGCTTCGACGTCACCAAAGGCATGCTGGTCGCCGCCATCAATAAAGGCTGCCACACCGTTGCGGCGCTAAAAGCAGAAACCAAAGCCGGGACCGGTTGCGGTGGATGTATCCCGCTGGTGACTCAGGTACTGAATGCTGAACTGGCGAAACAGGGGATTGAAGTCACCAACAATCTGTGTGAGCACTTTGCTTATTCTCGTCAGGAGCTGTACCACCTGATCCGCGTGGAGGGCATCAAATCCTTCGATGAACTGCTGGAGAAATACGGCAAAGGCTACGGCTGTGAAGTCTGTAAACCCACCGTCGGTTCTCTGCTCGCCTCCTGCTGGAACGAATACGTTCTGAAACCCCAGAACACGCCGCTCCAGGACACCAACGACAACTTCCTGGCCAACATCCAGAAGGACAGTACCTACTCTGTCATCCCGCGTTCTGCGGGAGGTGAAATCACCCCGGAAGGGCTGATGGAAGTGGGGAGAATTGCCCGGGAATTTAATCTCTATACCAAAATTACCGGCTCACAACGTATTGGCCTGTTTGGCGCGCAGAAAGACGATTTGCCGGAAATCTGGCGTCAGCTGGTGGAAGCGGGCTTCGAAACCGGCCACGCCTACGCTAAAGCGCTGCGGATGGCGAAAACCTGTGTGGGTAGCACCTGGTGCCGCTATGGCGTAGGCGACAGCGTGGGCTTCGGCGTCGAGCTGGAAAATCGCTACAAAGGCATCCGCACGCCACACAAAATGAAGTTTGGCGTTTCAGGTTGTACCCGTGAGTGCGCGGAGGCTCAGGGGAAAGACGTTGGAATTATTGCCACCGAGAAAGGCTGGAACCTGTATGTGTGCGGTAACGGCGGGATGAAGCCCCGTCATGCGGATCTGCTGGCCGCCGATCTTGACCGTGAAACCCTGCTCCGCTACCTCGATCGCTTTATGATGTTTTATATCCGCACCGCCGACAAACTGACCCGCACGGCTTCCTGGCTGGATAATCTGGAAGGCGGCATCGACTACCTCAGAAGCGTCATCATCGACAACAAGCTGGGCCTCAATGACTCGCTTGAAGCTGAAATAGCCCGTCTGCGCGACGCCGTTATCTGTGAGTGGACAGAAACCGTGAACACGCCGCAGGCGCAGGTTCGTTTCAGACACTTTATCAATAGCGACAAACGCGATCCGGCGGTACAGGTTGTACCTGAGCGCGAGCAGCACCGCCCGGCCACACCCTATGAACGCATCCCGGTGATGTTAGTGGAGGAAACCGTATGAGCCAGTGGAACACTATCTGCAAAATTGACGACATCGTACCGGCAACTGGGGTCTGCGCCCTGCTCAATGACACGCAAGTCGCCATCTTCCGCCCCCGTCATGATGACCAGGTCTATGCCATCAGCAATATCGACCCGTTCTTCCAGGCAAGCGTGCTGTCCAGAGGCCTGATCGGCGAACACAATGGTGAACTGTGGGTCGCCAGCCCATTGAAAAAGCAGCGTTTTCGATTAAGCGACGGGATGTGTATGGAAGATGAAAGCCGTTCAGTGGCGCATTTCGAGGCCCGGGTCAAAGACGGTGTGGTGCAGCTTAAAGCGTAATTTTCAGTGGAGGTGTAATGCCTCCACTTTTTAAACCTTATTCTTTTTTAATTTTGGATAATCACGCTATGTTTACAGACACAATTAACAAGTGTGCGGCTAATGCCGCGCGTATAGCACGCCTCTCAACGAATAATCCTGCCAGCTTCTGGATAAGCTCAGCAATGGCGGGGGCCTATGTGGGACTGGGGATTATTTTGATTTTTACCCTCGGTAATCTGCTTGAGCCGTCCGTCCGCCCGCTGGTGATGGGAGCCACTTTTGGTATCGCCCTGACGCTGGTGATTATTGCCGGTTCTGAACTCTTCACCGGCCATACCATGTTTCTCACCCTCGGTGTCAAAGCCGGCACCATCAGCCAGAGACAAATGTGGGCGATACTGCCGCAAACCTGGTTGGGTAATCTGCTGGGTTCAGTACTGGTTGCGCTGCTCTATAACTGGGGTGGTGGCAGTTTGCTGCCGCTGGATACCAGCCTCGTGCACACCGCGGCGTTGGCCAAAACCAGTGCTCCGGCAGCTGTACTGTTCTTCAAAGGGGCGCTGTGTAACTGGTTAGTATGCCTGGCAATCTGGATGGCAATTCGCACCGAAGGCGCGGCTAAATTTCTCGCCATCTGGTGGTGCCTGCTGGCGTTTATCGCTTCCGGATACGAACACTCTGTCGCCAACATGACGCTGTTCTCACTCTCCTGGTTTGGTCATCACAGCGATGCTTATACCCTGACCGGAATTGGGCATAACCTGTTGTGGGTAACCCTCGGCAATACTTTGTCCGGTGTCGTGTTTATGGGTCTGGGTTACTGGTATGCTACGCCAAAATCCGAGCGCCCGTCTGTTACGCAGACAGTGGAAAGTCGCCCAATAACAACTAATTAAAAGGTAGTGTCGTGGACCATTTACCCATATTTTGTCAATTACGCGAACGCGCTTGTCTGCTGGTCGGCGGCGGTGATGTCGCAGAACGTAAAGCCCGACTTTTAATGGATGCTGGTGCACGACTCACCGTCAATTCACTCACCTTTGTCCCCCAGTTCTCCGTCTGGGCCAGCGAAGGGATGCTGACGCTGGTTGAAGGCAATTTCGATGAAAATCTGCTCGACCCTTGCTGGCTGGTGATTGCGGCAACGGATGATGAGGCCGTCAACCAACAGGTCAGCGAAGCGGCAGAGCGCCGCCGTATTTTCTGTAATGTGGTGGATGCGCCAAAACAGGCAAGCTTTATCATGCCCTCCATTATTGATCGCTCCCCATTGATGGTGGCCGTCTCCTCGGGAGGCACCTCGCCGGTGCTGGCCCGCCTGCTGCGTGAAAAGCTCGAAGCCATTCTTCCTCAACATCTTGGACATGTCGCCCATTACGCGGGCAAACTGCGTCGCCGGGTGAAGGAACACTTTGCCAGTGTCGCCGAGCGTCGTCGCTTCTGGGAAAAGCTGTTTGTGAATGACCGACTTGCCCAGTCACTTGCCAACCAGGATAGCGCCGCCGTTGAGGCCATTACCGAAAAGCTGTTGGCCGAGCCGCTCGATCATCGGGGCGAAGTGGTGCTGGTTGGCGCGGGTCCTGGCGACCCGGGATTGTTAACCCTGAAAGGGCTGCAACAGATCCAGCAGGCCGATGTGGTGGTGTACGATCGTCTGGTCTCCGATGAAATCATGAACCTGGTGCGCCGTGACGCAGACCGTGTCTTCGTCGGTAAACGCGCGGGTTATCACTGTGTTCCTCAGCAAGAAATTAACCAGATCCTGCTGCGTGAAGCGCAACAGGGCAAACGCGTGGTGCGTCTTAAAGGCGGAGACCCCTTTATTTTCGGGCGTGGCGGTGAAGAACTGGAGACCCTGTGCCATGCGGGCATCCCCTTCTCCGTGGTGCCGGGCATTACCGCCGCTTCGGGTTGTTCCGCCTACTCAGGCATCCCTCTGACTCACCGCGACTACGCGCAAAGCGTACGCCTGGTCACCGGGCATCTGAAAACCGGTGGTGAACTGGACTGGGAAAACCTGGCCGCCGAAAAACAGACGCTGGTGTTCTATATGGGACTGAATCAGGCGGCAATCATCGGGGAAAAACTGATTCAATATGGTATGCAGGCTGATATGCCGGTCGCGCTGGTGGAAAACGGCACCTCGGTAAAACAGCGTGTGGTCAGCGGCGTGCTAACGCAGCTCGGTGAACTGGCGCAGCAGGTCGAAAGTCCGGCGCTGATTATCGTTGGCCGGGTCGTCGGCCTGCGCGATAAGCTGAAGTGGTTCTAGCTTTAGAGACAAAAACCGGGGTTATTGCGGCCTGATGCCCTCACCCCGTCCCTCTCCCACGGGAGAGGGTGCAAACACTAAAAACGGTAACCCAGGGGTTACCGTTTTGCTTTTATTTACGGCTTAGCAACAAACCCGATAGCTTCATACACCGCTTTCAGGGTCTCGGAGGCACGAGCGCTCGCTTTCTCCGCACCTTCTTTCATTACCTTCTGCAGGAAGGCTTCGTCATTACGGTAACGATGATAACGTTCCTGAAGCTCAGTCAGCATGCCGGAAACCGCCTCTGCTACTTCGCCTTTCAGATGGCCATACATTTTGCCTTCGAAGTGCTGTTCCAGCTCCGGGATGCTCTTCCCGGTGACCGCAGAGAGGATATCCAGCAGGTTGGAAACGCCCGCCTTGTTCTGCACGTCATAACGAACAACCGGCGGCTCATCGCCATCGGTCATGGCACGTTTGATCTTCTTAACGACTGATTTCGGATCTTCCAGCAGGCCGATAACGTTGTTGCGGTTATCGTCCGACTTGGACATCTTCTTGGTCGGTTCCAGCAAGGACATCACGCGCGCGCCAGATTTCGGAATAAACGGCTCTGGCACTTTGAACACATCACCGTAAATTGCATTGAAACGCTGGGCGATATCACGGCTCAGTTCCAGATGCTGTTTCTGATCTTCGCCGACCGGCACCTGGTTGGTCTGATAAAGCAGAATGTCAGCCGCCATCAGCACCGGGTAATCAAACAGACCGGCGTTGATGTTTTCAGAGTAGCGAGCAGATTTGTCTTTGAACTGGGTCATACGGCTCAGTTCGCCGAAATAGGTATAACAGTTCAGCGCCCAGCCGAGTTGTGCATGTTCCGGCGCATGAGACTGAACGAAGATGGTGCTTTTCTCAGGATCGATACCGCACGCCAGATACAGCGCCAGAGTATCCAGCGTCGCTTTACGTAACTTCTCAGGATCCTGACGCGCGGTAATAGCATGCAGATCAACGATGCAATAGATGCAGTGGTAATCATCCTGCATGTTTACCCACTGACGCAGCGCACCCATGTAGTTACCAATGGTCAATTCACCTGAGGGCTGTGCACCACTAAATACGATGGGCTTAGTCATTTTTCACGTCCTGATTTTCACTATGCGAAAGCCCGAGTGCGGGCAGTAGTTCATTGAAGCGGTCGTACACGTAGTCCGGCTCGCTTAAGGTAATGGATTCGCCGTAATTGTAACCATAAGTCAGGCCTACGGAGCAACAACCTGCGGCTTTTGCAGCGAGAATATCGTTGCGGGAATCACCGACAAACAGCAGTGCATCAGGCGCCAGCGCCAGCTTTTCTGCCACCAGCAATAGCGGTTCCGGATGCGGTTTTTTATTTTTCACGTCGTCACCGCCGATGACCACGCTGAAGAAGGAGGCAATGCCCAAAGACTCAAGCAGCGGTGCAACAAAGGGGGTTGGCTTGTTGGTTACCAGCGCCAGCGGGAAGCCTTTTTCATGCAGCGCCGCCAGCGTCTGCGCCACATCCGGGAACAGAAAACTGCCCTCTTCTACGGACTCAGCGTAGTAACGATCAAACAGCTTACGCAACATGAAAGCTTGCTCTTCCTGCGGGATATCCGCCTGATTCACCGACGGTTTTCCGGAAGAAGCTCGTTGGGCGTTACGCTCCTGCAATGACCAGCTCAGGGCGCGTGACATCAGGACATCAGCCCCATTACCAATCCAGGTGATAACGCGTTCCTCACCGGCCTGCGGCAGCTCCAGTGCGTACAACGCATTGTCCACCGCCGCCGTCAAACCCGGCGCACTGTCGACCAGCGTCCCGTCGAGATCGAAAGCGACCCCGCGAATTGTTTGCAATTTATCCATGACTTACCTTTGCCAGTTCACTGCGCATTTCATCGATCACTTTCTTGTAGTCTGGCTGGTCGAAAATTGCGGAGCCCGCAACAAACATATCGGCTCCAGCCGCAGCAATATCGGCGATATTACTGACCTTCACGCCGCCATCCACTTCCAGTCGAATATCAAAACCAGATTCATCGATACGACGGCGTACTTCACGCAGCTTATCGAGAGTATGCGGAATAAAGGACTGACCACCGAAACCGGGGTTAACCGACATCAGCAGAATGACGTCGATCTTGTCCATCACATAGTCCAGATAACTCAGCGACGTGGCTGGGTTAAAGACCAGTCCAGCTTTACAGCCCTGTTCTTTAATCAGTTGCAGCGTGCGATCAACATGTTCGGATGCTTCAGGATGAAAGGTAATGATACTTGCCCCGGCAGCGGCGAAATCCGGTATCAGTCGGTCTACCGGTTTCACCATCAAATGCACATCAATCGGGGCGGTAATGCCATAGTTGCGTAAGGCTTTGAGCACCATCGGACCGATGGTCAGATTAGGCACGTAATGGTTATCCATCACGTCGAAGTGCACGACATCTGCACCTGCGGCCAGCGCATTTGCCGTGTCTTCACCCAGACGGGCGAAGTCAGCCGAGAGAATCGAAGGGGCAATCAAATACTGTGTCATCCGCATCTCCTTGAAAAGAAAATAAAGTCATTTTACAGGCTAAGGTGAACGCGTAACGACGGCGAAAACGAGCTGGCTACAGGGTCGTCGGTCGATACAACGCCAGCAGTTCATCCACCTTTTTGCGTGCCCCGCCGTTGCTGCTGATACTGCGCCGGACTTTCACCACATGCAGTTTGGCCTGACGATACCACTCACGGGTAAGCGCCGTGTCATGGTTAGAAATCAATACCGGGATTCTGTTGCTCACCAGGCTCTCGGCGATGGACGCCAGATGGGCCTGCTGCTCCATTGTAAAACTGTTCGTATGGTACGCCGTAAAGTTGGCGGTCGCAGAAAGCGGCGCATAAGGTGGGTCACAATAGACCACCGAGTTGGCATCCGCCCGCGCCATGCTGTCCGCATAAGATTCGCAGAAGAAGAAAGCATTCTGTGCCTTCTCAGCAAAATGATACAGCTCAGCTTCCGGGAAATAGGGCTTTTTGTAACGGCCAAAAGGCACGTTAAACTCGCCACGCAGGTTATAGCGACAGAGTCCATTGTAACCATGACGGTTTAGGTACAAAAAGAGCGCCGCGCGCCTCAGGGGATCCCGGTTCTGATTAAATTCGCTACGAAGCTGGTAGTAAATATCAGACTGGTTAGTCTCGGGTGTGAACAGTGTACGAGCCGCTTCAACATATTCGTGCACATTATCTTTAACGATATTGTACAGACTGATCAGATCGCTGTTGATATCCGCGAGAATATAGCGGGAATATGAAGTATTGAGGAAAACAGAACCCGCGCCAACAAAGGGTTCGATAAGACAATCGCCCGCAGGCAGATGTCGTTCAATATCAGTAAGCAGGGGGTATTTCCCCCCTGCCCATTTCAGAAAAGCGCGATTTTTTTTCATGCTGGGTGATTAATTACACTCTCTCCGGCTGTGGAGACAGCTCCGACAGCATCCTGCGCTTTAAACATTATTTTAGATCGGCCTGAACCTGGTGCAGCGGCTTCGCCCACGGGTTTTTCGCCTGAACATCGGATGGCAGGGCTGTAACAGCACGTTTCGCTTCTTCTTTTGAAGCATACACACCGCTTACCAGCACATACCAGGGCTGACCGTTACGGGTCGTCTGATAAACCACGAAGTTTTTCAGATTCTCCTTTTTCGCCCATGCATTCAGGTTAGTGGAGTTTGACGAACTGCTCAATTGCAGGGTGTAGTGACTGCCCGGCGCAGACTTCAGCGCACCGACATTCCCCGTTGCTCCCGCGCTGGCAGCAGGTGCTGCAGCCGTGGCCGCCGGGGCTGTAACTACTGGAGCTTTAGCTGCTGGAGCCTGAACCGGCGCTGTCGCCATCGGCGCTTTCACCGGAGCGGCAACGGTGGTTTCAACACGTTTAGGCTGCTGAGTAACTGGAGGCGCAACTGGTTTAGGTTCCGCTTTCACCACCGGCGGCTTAGGCTGAGGTTTTGGCTCAATCACCATCTGCTTACGTTCAGTACGCGTTCCAGCGGCACTATTTTGTGTCGCAGCGTTATGCGCAGCATTACCGTTGCCGCCACGAACAGGGGCAACCGTTGCGGGTTCTGTCGGGAGCGTACTGTTAGCCACCACATTATTAATCTGACCCTGACCCTGAGGCGATGACAGCGCGCTGTTTAAATCACCCTGAACTTCAAGGCGTTGCTGACCCTCAGGCGTGACAGATACCTGGCTTTGCGAAGGAGTTGCAGAGATAGGGGGCAGTGAGACATCGCGCGGCGCACCGGCGGCGGTATCTGCTGCTGGTGCAGCCTCTGGAGACGGCTGCACGCCATTCGTCTGCTCAGCCGCAGGGCTGGCGCTGTTAGCGGAAAGGTCGATATTCTTCTCAGCAGGCGCGGCTTGATCTGCCGTGGAGGTGGACGGCGCCTTAAGAGCTGAGCCGATACCCACGATGAGCAACAGAAGCACCAGAATGCCCACGCCCATCATGACGTACTGGCGTGACGCAGGCTTCGCGGCGGCGGCTTTTTTACGCTTGCGCGGGCGGCGTTCAACATGTTCCTCGTCAAACTCGCCCTCTTGTGCTTCGTACTCTTCTTCGTAGTCGTCGCGCTCATCACGCGTTTTACGCGCACGAGCAGGGCGGCGATCGTCAGCCTCAAGATCAACATCATCGAAATTGATCTGCGGTTCATCGACACGTTCAGAAGACTGACGAGAACGACCAGTACGACGATCCGCTGGATCGGGTTTCAGATCGTCTTCTGGTTTGAATTCATCCATTTAACACCCCACTCAAAGGTTTATGCTAACCACCTGCGCATAAAACCCGAATTTAAACGCTGCGCACGCACAGCTAACCTTTCTAATTGTTACGCCTGCTGGCAATCAGCAATAGCGCCTAGTACAACGTCTTGTGACACTCCGCCACGCACTTCACTTTTCCCTATCGCCAGCGGGAGCACTAAACGTAGCTCGCCTGCCAGTACTTTCTTGTCGCGCAGCATATGCGGGATATATGCCTGAGCGGACATTTCCTGCGGTCCACTCACCGGTAACCCGGCACGTTTGAGCAACGTGATAATACGCTGCGTGTCTTCCTGACTAAACTGACCCAGGCGTTCAGACGCGCGCGCCGCCATCACCATACCTGCCGCGACAGCTTCGCCATGCAGCCAGTTGCCATAACCCATTTCGGCTTCTATTGCATGACCAAAGGTATGTCCCAGATTGAGTAAAGCACGTAAGCCGGTTTCCCGCTCATCCGCCGCCACAACTTCAGCTTTCAGCTCACAACAACGGCGAATACAGTAAGCCATCGCCTTGCCATCCAGACGCAACAAGGCATCCAGATTTTGCTCAAGCCAGTCGAAAAATGCGCCATCAAGAATGATGCCGTATTTGATGACCTCAGCCAGGCCAGACGAGAGTTCACGTGCCGGCAAAGATGACAGGCAATCGAGATCAACCACCACTGAAGCAGGTTGATAGAACGCGCCAATCATATTTTTGCCAAGGGGATGGTTTACCGCTGTTTTCCCGCCGACGGAAGAGTCGACCTGAGAAAGCAAGGTGGTAGGCACCTGGATAAAACGAACGCCACGTTGATAACTGGCTGCAGCGAAACCGGTAAGATCACCGATAACCCCGCCACCCAGCGCAACAAGGGTTGTGTCACGACCATGGGGTTTTTGCAAAAGTGCGGTGAACACAGTGTCCAGCACCGTCAGGCTTTTATACTTCTCGCCATCAGGGAGTACCACGCTGTCAACCTTAATACCCGCCGATTCCAACACTCCACGGACTTTGTCGAGATAGAGTGGGGCCAGTGTTTCATTGGTGACCAACATAACCTGATCACCAGACTTCAGGGGCCAGAAGGAAGCTGGGTCGTTGAACAATCCAGCCGCGATGGTGATAGGGTAACTACGTTCCCCAAGAGTGACGGTGATCCTCTCCATGACGCGACATCCACCTTTATTGCTTAAACCCGCAGGCCTGTGAGTTGAGCCAGAATTAGTTGCTTTCCAGCATATGAATAATCTGGTTTGCGACAACTTTTGCGCTCTGATCGTCAGTGCGAATGGTCACGTCAGCAATCTCTTCATACAGAGGATTACGTTCGTCAGCCAGCGCCACCAGCACTTCACGCGGCGGCGTTTCCACCTGCAAAAGTGGACGTTTTTTGTCACGTTGCGTACGAGCCAATTGCTTTTCGATGGTGGTTTCCAGATAAACCACGACACCCCGGGCGGAGAGACGATTACGGGTTTCACGAGATTTCACTGAGCCGCCACCGGTAGCCAGTACAATGCCTTGCTTTTCCGTTAACTCATTGATGATTTTTTCTTCGCGATCGCGGAAACCTTCTTCACCTTCTACATCGAAGACCCAGCCCACATCAGCTCCGGTTCGTTTCTCAATCTCTTGATCAGAATCGTAAAATTCCATATTGAGTTGTTGAGCTAACTGACGCCCAATAGTGCTTTTGCCGGCACCCATAGGCCCAACCAGAAAGATATTGCGTTTCTCTGCCATTTTTTCGGTACTACTAAGACTATTCGTTGATGATAAACCTGCTTCGTTAACATCTTACAGAGCAGGACATGAACTGAAACCTCATATACGTAAGTTCGAGAGTCAGACCAAAAATTATCTCAGTACTATGGTTGGTTTGGCAACTGAATAAATCACTAACCCGCCGCAGACCTCATTTATGGTAGTAGGCATCCGCTGACACTCAAATCGGTACTCCTTGTAAGCTAAATCATCTCTCACGTCAAACACCTGTATCGACTTCGACAGAAAAAGCGGCATGGAATATGTATCAATCAACGAACAGAGACTAATCGTGGTGTAATAAAGACCACCAGTTCACGGCGTTCATTATCTTTGCCGTCATGGCGAAACAATCGTCCGACCCACGGAATCGCACTCAGCACCGGCACACTGTCAGTGCCCGCGTTATTCTTTTGCGAGAAAATACCGCCCAGCGCCAGCGTCTCGCCACTTTTTATCTCCACCAGGGTTTCTATCTCCTGTTTATCAATCGCCAGTACTTCACCATCGGCCTGCTGGAGAATTTGCCCGGGGACATTCTGGGTAATACGCAGCTTCAGACGTACCCGCCCCTCCGGCAGAACGGTAGGCGTAACTTCCATCCCCAGAACCGCTTCTTTAAACTCCACGGAGGTTGCGCCGCTGTCACCGCTGGATACCTGATAAGGAATTTCACTGCCCTGCTTAATGCTGGCAGGCTGCATATGCGAGGTCAGCAGTCGCGGGCTGGCAATGATCTCAAGCTGCTGTTTTTGCTCAAGCGCCGACAGCTCCAGATCCAGTAATCGGCCATTAATACTGCCAATGTTAAACCCCACGCGCGTACTGGCGCTCTCCACCGAAAGGGAACCGGAAAGCGTCGTCATCTGACCCCGCTTGCCTGTCTGCGTTGCCTCCCCCAGGCCCCATTTCACTCCGAGATCCCGCAGGCTTTTTTCATTGATGGTCACGATGTGCGCGGCCAGTTCAACCTGTTCAACTGGCAGGTCCATCTGCGCTACCCTCTTTTCCAGCGCGTTGAGTGCGCTCTTATTATCACGAGCGAACAAGCGATTAAGCCGCGTATCGACAGTCATCGCCCCTCTGGGACTCAACAGCTTTTCACCCGCCTTTGCCAGCTCGCTGGCATCAGCATAGCGCAACCTGATGCTGCGTTCTTCGAGCGGCAGGCTTTGCTTTTTTTTCTCCAGCGCCGCTTCGCGCGCATCCTGCTGCTGTTGCTGCCAGCCTGCCGAATGCACCTGTAAAATATTACCTTGTGTGTGCATCGTTAACCCGGTTACCGACATCACCGTTTGCAACGCCTGTTGCCAGGGGACATCCACAAGATGCAGCGACAGGCTGCCGGTCACATCAGGCGCGATCACCAGATTCTGTTTCTTCTGTTCCGCCAGCGCCTGCAGGACCTGTGCAATGGGTACGTCATCAACTATCAGAGTCACCCGTTGGGGAGGCTGTTCCTTTGCGCTGACGTTGATCATCAGGAGCCAAAGGCAAACAGCTATTGTGGGTTGTTTTATCATCCTGAATTCCTTCTCGCTTCCAGCACCAGCGTGCGGGTGAACATCCTTCAGTGTTTACAAGGGCGATCTCTTCCTTATTTAACTTAGCCACGCGCCAGCCGGCGAAAAGCGCTTCTCCCTGCCGAATTCGCCGCCAGTTACCTGCGGGATCACGGACGATCCCAACATATTTACCTTCAACAGCAACCACCCCCTGCCAATGCCAGTGGGTCATTTGCGCGATCTGGCAGCGATCGGGGACGGGCTGAAAGGGGTCACGCATACCTGTCAGTAGTGGTAACAACATGATGCAGGCCGCCAGCATAGGTTTAGCCGCCATCGCCCTGCTCCAGTTGAAGCGTGAAGTGCAGCCGGTTTTCTTTCATCACCAGCGAGAATGCCGTTACCCACATATTGCGCTCCGCCAGATAGGTAAAGGTCTGCGGAATCTGCTCCCACTGCGCCTCCAGTTCTATTTCTCCGCCACGGGCGCCGGGCTGCCAGCGAATTAACTGCCTGCCCGCAGACTGAAGCGCCAATGGTGAGAAGGTTTGTTTGGCCTTACCGTGAGGACTTTGCTCCTGCAGTGGAGGTTTAAGTTTCAGCAAGGCTTTCCAGCGGATCTGTGTTGTCAGCTGCTGCGCGTCCCGTTGCTGATCCAGCGCGTTTTGCTCCGTTTCGATGGGATAAATCACTCCCCACCAGCAGAGCGTCGCCAGCAATAAAATGAGCGTAATACCCACCAGTGCGCGAAAAAGTGGAGAGAGGGCATACCAGAATTCAAGGTCGCGAGGCATTGTTATCCACCTCGTCGAGCTGGTAGCGAAATTGCCAGTATCCCTGCTCATCGCGTTCTGTTGCGCCAGACTGGTGTAAGCGGAAACCCTGGGTGGAACTCAATACCTGCTCAAGCGCGCTCAACGCCGAAAAAGAACGGGTTAGCCCGGTAAGTTCCAGCCCTCCCTGGCGAAAATGAAGGGTTGTCAGCCAGGCGCGGTCAGGCATCCCATTGGCCAGTGAATTTAACCGCACCTGCCATACTGCTGTTATTTCCCGCTGCCGGGCAAGGGACTGCTGCTGAACCCACTGCTCACGCAACGCCCTGAATTGAGGCTCCCGGGAGGAGATACGCGTAAAAACCTGGGTGTCCGATTGCAGCCGAGTGGAGGATAAATGCCGGTCGAGGAGAGCCCTCACCCGCCATCCGGCAGTCGCCAGTATCATTGTCAGGCTGGCGAGTGTGAGGAAAAGTATCCAGAAGCGACGGCAGTTCTTCTGCCGTTGCTCACGCCAGGGCATCAGATTTACCGTGCGCCCTGTCACTGGTGATGCCCCAGAGCGAGACCGATAGCAATAGCAAAGCGCGCGCCTTGCACCGGTAAGGGCGGATGACGCTGAACGACTGCTTGCCAGGGGTCAAAACCACTCTGCTCATCAGCGCATAGCTTTATCTCTTCGGTGGAAAAACCCAGACGGGAAGCCAGCAGAGGAAGCGAGGGGAGCTCTTCGCATGAATGGCGTCCCCACGCCGAACGCGTAGCCCACAGCCACTGTGTCTCATCCTGCCAGATAAGACATTGCGCCGGAGGCGTCAGGAACGGGATCAGTTGCTGTAACGCGCAGGCATCCGGCGTAATCGCAGCCACATTCAGTTGCAGGGATTTTGCCAGCGCCAGTAACTCTGCGACCTCTTTATTCTGTGCCGCTGTGACGTTATAGACAGGTGCCAGCGCATCTTCGATATAATCGAAACGTAAATCTTTCGCGGCCATTTCCAGCTCCCGGGCCATGGTCTGCGAAAGCCAGCCTGTCAGCTCCTTTTCCCGCAGTTTCAGAGGGGGCTGTGGCAGTCGTTTTTGCAATGTACGTCCCGTCGGGAATGCGAGGCGTATGCGATGATTTTGCGGCAGCGACTTGCGCCAGGGCGCTAAAGTCGTAAGCAGGTGCTGAGGCATTCGCAACTGCCCGTGTTCAACGGTACCGGCGGGCAGTTCTATCTGCCACCAGCGGCGTAAAGCCCATCCCGTGCGTCCATATGCGAGTGCAACACTTGCGATACTATCTTGCTGAATATGCAGCCCAATTTGCCAGTGCCCGAATGCCATAAATCACAATCTCCTTATCGTCGGGAAAGATAACGGCTATATCAATGCATCAGGCTTGCATTTATACTACCGCGCGGTTGTTTATAAACTGCCCAAATGAAACTAAATGAGAATCCTCCGGTGAAGTTCGTAAAGTATTTATTCATCCTTGCAGTTTTTTGCATTCTGCTGGGAGCAGGTTCGATTTATGGCTTGTACAAATATATTGAGCCGCAATTACCTGATGTCGCGACGCTGAAAGACGTGCGACTGCAAATCCCGATGCAGATCTACAGTGCTGACGGCGAATTGATTGCGCAGTACGGGGAAAAGCGACGCATTCCGCTGACCTTAAGTCAAATTCCCCCCCAAATGGTGAAAGCCTTTATTGCCACGGAAGACAGCCGCTTTTATGAGCATCATGGCGTCGACCCGGTAGGGATTTTCCGTGCTGCAAGCGTCGCAATGTTTTCAGGCCATGCATCACAGGGGGCAAGTACGATCACGCAGCAGCTCGCGCGTAACTTCTTCCTGAGCCCTGAACGCACCCTGATGCGTAAAATCAAAGAAGTCTTCCTGGCTATTCGTATTGAGCAGTTGCTGACGAAAGACGAGATCCTTGAGCTCTATCTCAACAAGATTTATCTCGGCTATCGCGCTTATGGCGTCGGTGCGGCCGCCCAGGTCTATTTCGGCAAATCTGCCGATCAGTTAACGCTCAGTGAGATGGCGGTCATTGCCGGCCTGCCAAAAGCCCCTTCCACCTTTAACCCACTCTATTCGATGGATCGCGCGACTGCCCGTCGTAACGTCGTGCTGTCACGCATGTTGAGCGAGGGTTATATCACGCAGACCGAATATGCTCAGGCCCGGTCGGAAGAGATTGATGCTGACTACCATGCGCCGGAAATCGCCTTCTCCGCACCTTATCTCTCGGAGATGGTGCGCCAGGAAATGATGACCCGCTACGGTGAGAAAGCTTATGAAGATGGCTACCGCGTTTACACCACCGTGACACGCAAAGTGCAGCAATCCGCCCAGGATGCGGTGCGCAAAAACGTGATGGATTACGATATGCGCCACGGTTATCGCGGGCAGTCGAATGTGCTCTGGAAGCCAGGTGAATCGGCCTGGGACACGAAAAAGATCACTGATTCCCTGAAAGCCCTGCCCTCTTATGGCCCTCTCGAGCCTGCCGTGGTGACCGCAGCCAGTCAGCAGGAAGCAATGGCGCTGCTGGCAGATGGCACCTCCGTCTCCTTACATATGGACGGGGTACGCTGGGCGCGGCCTTATCGTTCCGATACCCAGCAAGGGGCCACCCCACGCAAGGTGAACGACGTGGTGCAGACAGGCCAGCAGATTTGGGTTCGCCCGGTCAATGATGGCTGGTGGCTGGCGCAGGTGCCGGACGTTAACTCCGCGCTGGTGTCGATCAACCCCCGCGATGGCGCAGTACTGGCGCTGGTCGGCGGCTTTGACTTCAACCAGAGCAAATTTAACCGTGCCACCCAGGCACTGCGTCAGGTTGGCTCAAACATTAAGCCGTTCCTCTATACCGCGGCGATGGATAAAGGCCTGACGCTGGCCAGTATTCTGAACGATGTACCGATCTCCCGTTGGGATGCCGGGGCAGGTTCAGACTGGCAGCCGAAAAACTCACCCGATGAGTACGCCGGGCCAATCCGTCTGCGCCAGGGTCTGGGGCAGTCTAAAAACGTGGTGATGGTTCGCGCCATGCGCGCCATGGGCGTCGATTATGCAGCCGAGTACTTGCAGCGTTTCGGTTTCCCGGCGCAGAACATCGTGCACACTGAATCCCTGGCGTTGGGTTCGGCTTCATTCACCCCAATGCAGGTTGCCCGTGGTTACGCCGTAATGGCCAATGGTGGATTCCTGGTCGATCCCTGGTTCATTGCCAAAATCGAGAACGATCAGGGTGGAACAGTGTTTGAGGCGAAACCTAAAATCGCCTGCGCTGACTGCGATATTCCCGTGATTTACGGTGATACGCCTAAATCCAACGTGCTCGAAAATAAGGACATGGAAAACGTAGCCACCTCGGTGGAACAGCCAAACCAGGCGCTTCCGATGCCACAGCTGGAGCAGGCAAACCAGGATCTGGTGGCGAAAAGCGGCGGTCAGCAATATGCGCCTCACGTCATCAGCACACCGCTGGCGTTCCTGATCAAGAGCGCACTGAACAGTAACGTCTTTGGCGAACCTGGCTGGCAGGGCACCGGCTGGCGTGCAGGACGCGACCTGAAACGCAATGATATCGGCGGCAAAACCGGCACCACCAACAGTTCAAAAGACGCCTGGTTCTCAGGTTATGGTCCGGGAGTCGTCACCTCAGTCTGGATTGGCTTTGACGATCATCGTCGTGACCTGGGGCGTACCACCGCGTCAGGGGCGATCAAAGATCAGATTTCAGGCTACGAAGGCGGTGCGAAGAGCGCCCAGCCGGCATGGGATGCTTATATGCAGGCTGTACTGAATGGCGTACCTGAGGATCCACTCACTCCGCCGCCAGGTATTGTGACGGTAAACATCGATCGTAACACCGGCCAGTTAGCCAGCGGCGGTAGCAGCCGACAGGAGTTCTTTATCGAAGGTACTCAGCCAACCCAGCAGGCGGTACATGAGGTGGGCACCGAGATTATTGATAACGGTGAAACACACGAACTGTTCTGATAAAAAAGGCGCGAAAGCGCCTTTTTTTACAGTCTGCCCTGCCCTTTGAGCCACTCTCTGAGCAGAAACAGCGCGCTCACATTGCGGGCTTCATTGAAATCCGGTTCTTCCAGTAAATCCATTAAATGCGCCAGTGGCCAGCGCACCTGGGGTAAAGGTTCCGGCTCGTCACCTGGCAAGGATTCAGGATAGAGATCCTCTGCCAGCAGAATATTCATTTTGCTGGAGAAGTAGGAGGGAGCCATGCTGAGTTTTTTCAGGAATGTCAGTTCCCTGGCCCCGAAACCGACTTCTTCTTTCAGTTCACGATTTGCCGCTTCATACATGTTTTCGCCAGGATCGATTAACCCTTTTGAGAAGCCTAATTCATAGGACTCTGTCCCGACAGCATATTCGCGGATCAGGATAATATGATCGTCGACAATGGGCACGATCATGACTGCTTCGCGCGGGGAGGGCCGCATACGCTCATAAACGCGACGGACACCATTACTGAATTCCAGGTCCACACTTTCAACGTTAAAAAGTCGTGAAGAGGCAACGGTTTCAACGTTAAGAATGGTGGGTTTTTGCAATGATTCGCTCATTATTATCGGTCTTTCCAGAGAATACTGACATTATTGTGCGACACACTGCCGCATTTGGGCAATGTCATTTGCCTGGCATTTACATTTTCGCAACCTGCTTTTAGACATCTATCAAATAAACCTA
This sequence comes from Phytobacter sp. V91, assembly GCF_965644225.1. Classification (NCBI taxonomy): domain Bacteria; kingdom Pseudomonadati; phylum Pseudomonadota; class Gammaproteobacteria; order Enterobacterales; family Enterobacteriaceae; genus Phytobacter; species Phytobacter sp. V91. The sequence continues at coordinate 53,097 of NZ_CBFFRJ010000014.1, forward strand.
AAAGTCAAGAGGTTGAAATGAAACTAAGAATTTGCTGATATTCTCTTACAGAGGGCTTTGCTACCCTTCCAGAGACTGTGGAGCAATTAACAATTAAGAAGACGATTTCTCCTGCAAACTTTTTGATTACGCTGATAATATTGATGGGAAAAGGTGCAACTGACTACACCTGCTACTAAAAGTAAGATGGGGAAAGCATGAGCACCATTTTGATTTTTTTCGCTGCTATGCTGGCCTGCGCACTCGTCATTGGGTGGGTATACAGAATACGATCGCAGAGGCGATATCGTTTACCACACCTCCAGGATTTTGCAGGTGCGACTACGCGTAAGTTAAAACCAGAAGAGCGCAATGCCGTTGAAAGCTATCTGGAAGCACTTTCCCGTACCCGTCAGGTACCCGGACCGACAGGTGCCACGACGGCCCCTATCACGCTCACGCTTAACGCCCAAAGCAACACGGTTATTCATCTCACTCAGGCCATTACCCGTTATGGCATCACCACCGATGCCCCCAATAAATGGCGCTACTACCTGGATTCTGTTGAAGTACATTTGCCTCCTTTCTGGGAGCAGCACATCACGGATGAAAACAGTGTTGAGCTGATCCGCACCGATACAATCCCACTGGTAATTGCCCTCAATGGCCACACCCTCAGTGAATCGCATTACGACGAACAGGGGCTGATGCCCGAACAGGTTTCGGCGGCACATTCCGCCATTCGGGGCGAAGAGACAGAGCAAATCGAACTGCTCAATATTCGCCACGAAACTGCGCAAGAGTATGCCCTGAGTCGACCGGACGGCATGCGTGAAGCCCTACTGATTGTCACCGCATTTTTACTGTTCTTTTTCTGTCTGGTCGCACCGGAAGTTTTTGTTATCTGGCTTGCGGGCGGAGGCATGATGCTGCTCGCCGCAGGCTTATGGGGTCTATTTGCGCCTCCGGCAAAAAACACGCTGCGGGAAATTCACTGTCTGCGCGGCACCCCCAAGCGCTGGGGCCTGTTCGGCGAAAATAACCAGGAGCAAATCAATAATATCTCGCTTGGGATCATTGATTTAATCTACCCTCGTCATTGGCAGCCTTATATCGCCCAAAACCTTGGTCAGCAATGCGACATCGATATCTACCTGGATCGCCATGTGGTTCGCCAGGGGCGTTTTCTCTCCCTTCACGATGAAGTGACCAAATTCCCGCTCCAGCACTGGGTCAGAAGCGCCGTCATTTCCATTGGCGCGCTGGTTGTGCTGGCGATGTTACTGATTTGGGTGCCGCTGGATATGCCCATCAAGTTTACGCTGTCGTGGATTAAGGGGGCGCAAACCATCGAAGCGACAAAAGTCAGTGAGCTTGAAGCCGCCGGGCTGCAGGTTGGCGATTCACTGCGCGTGCATAGCACCGGCATGTGCAGCATTCACTCCTCAAGCAGCTGGACGACCCGCCAGAGTTCACCTTTCACCCCCTTCGATTGTTCGCAGATTATCTGGAACGATGCGCCGCCGCTGCCGCTGCCGGAATCGGAAACCGTCAGCAAAGCGACCGCGCTGGTGCAGGCGGTGAATCGTCAACTGCATCCAAAACCAGAAGATGACTCCCGGGTCAGCCCTGCCCTGCGCACGGCGATCCAAAAATCAGGCATGGTGTTATTGAATGATTTCTCGGAGATTGTGCTCAAAACCCAGGCGCTTTGCGCCGCTGACGACGATTGCCTGCGGCTGAAAAATGCGCTGGTCAATCTGGGCAACAGTAAAGACTGGGACACGCTGACCACACGGGCAAGCGCGGGTAAATTAACCGGGGTCAACGTGCTGTTACGCCCGGTAAGCGCTGAATCGCTCGACAATCTGGTAACCACCTCGACAGCCCCATTCATTCTGCGAGAAACCACCCGTGCCGCGCAGTCGCTGAACAGCCCGGCTCCTGGCGGTTTTTTGATTATCAGCGAAGAAGGCAGCGAACTGGTCGATCAACCGTACCCACCTGTTGCCCTGTATGATTACCCGGCCGCCGATCAATGGAATGAGTTCCAGCGATTAGCGGAAATGCTGATGCAAACCCCGTTCAGCGCCGAAGGGATCATTACCAATATTTCGACCGATGCGAACGGCACCCGCCATATCAGCATGCATCGTATTCCTGACGCTTCAGGCCTGTGGCGCTACGTCAGCACCACGCTGTTACTGCTGGCGATGATAGTCAGTAGCCTTTATAACGGCGTGCTGGCCTTACGCCGCTATCAGCGCAGCCGTACGCGACTGGCGGAGATCCAGCAGTATTATGAAAACTGTCTGAATCCAAAACTTATCCCCTCCCCCGAAAGCCTGCCCTGATAAACGAATGCGCGCCGGGTATGCTAACCTGTCGCGCATCTTTATTTCTGGCTGGAGTTACCTATGCATTTTGATATCGACTGGCGAGACGTGGATACCGTCCTGCTGGACATGGATGGCACCCTGCTCGACCTCGCGTTCGATAACTATTTCTGGCAAACCCTGGTGCCCGAAACCTATGGCGCAAAGCAAGGCATCAGCCCGAGCGAAGCCCAGGCCATTATGCGCCAGGAGTACCATGCGGTGCAGCATACGCTAAACTGGTACTGTCTGGATTTCTGGAGCGAACGCCTGGGGCTCGATATCCGCGAGATGACAACCCAACAGGGACCAAGAGCGGCGCTGCGTGAAGATACCGTGCCGTTCCTGGCGGCATTAAAAAACAGCGGCAAGCGCCGCATTCTGCTAACCAATGCGCACCCGCACAATCTTGCGGTGAAACTTGAGCATACAGGTCTTGCCGCACACCTTGATTTATTGCTTTCGACCCACACATTTGGTTATCCAAAAGAAGATCAGCGTTTGTGGCAGGCTGTCGCGCAGCAAACCGGGTTAAGCGCGGAAAAAACGCTGTTTATTGATGACAGCGAGCCAATTCTGGATGCCGCGGCAAAATTTGGTATTCGTTACTGTCTGGGCGTTACCAACCCGGACTCGGGACTGGCGGATAAAACCTGGCTGCGCCATCCGAGCACGAACGATTATCGTCAGTTGATCCCCTCGCTTAGCGTGAAGGAGAGGTAATGAAACAGCAGCCTGCACAGGATGTCCGACTGGATAAGTGGCTGTGGGCAGCGCGCTTTTATAAAACGCGTGCTCTGGCCCGCGAAATGATTGAAGGCGGCAAAGTGCATTACAACGGTCAGCGCAGTAAGCCGGGTAAAACCGTCGAACTGAATGCACTGCTGACACTGCGACAGGGCAATGACGAACGTACGGTGATCGTTAAAGGTATCACGGAACAACGTCGTCCCGCTGAAGAGGCCGTTCTGCTTTATCAGGAAACGGCTGAAAGCGTTGAAAAACGCGAGAAAATGGCGCAGGCACGCAAACTTAATGCATTAACGATGCCGCATCCTGACCGTCGTCCGGACAAGAAAGAGCGCCGCGACCTGATGAAATTTAAACAGGGTGACAGCCAGTAGCGCGCACCCGCAAGAGAGAAAATTATGGCTCAACATGACCAATTACACCGTTATCTGTTTGAAAACTATGCCGTACGCGGCGAGCTGGTTACCGTTTCGGAAACCTGGAAACAGATGCTGGAAAATCATAACTATCCCCTGCCGGTAAAAACCATCCTCGGTGAGCTACTGGTTGCCACCAGCCTGCTGACAGCGACCCTGAAGTTTGCCGGTGATATCACGGTACAGCTACAGGGCGATGGTCCAATGAGCCTTGCGGTCATTAATGGCAACAACCGTCAGCAGATGCGTGGGGTGGCGCGCGTGCAGGGCGAGATCCCCGAAGGCGCAGATCTGAAAACACTGGTGGGTAACGGTTATCTGGTCATTACCATTTCCCCTGAGGAAGGCGAGCGTTATCAGGGCGTAGTAGGGCTGGAAGGTGACACGCTGGCCGCCTGTCTGGAAGATTACTTCCTGCGCTCGGAGCAGCTCCCGACGCGTCTGTTTATCCGTACTGGCGAAGTGGAGGGCACACCAGCCGCAGGCGGTATGTTGCTTCAGGTGCTGCCGGCTCAGGAAACCCAGGCGGCCGATTTCGAACACCTGAGTATTCTGACTGAAACCATTAAAGCTGATGAGCTTCTCACGCTGACAGCAGAAGACGTGTTGTATCGTCTGTACCATGAAGAAGAAGTCCGCCTGTACGATCCTCAGGACGTTGAGTTTAAATGCACCTGCTCCCGCGAGCGCTGCGCCAGTGCGCTAAAAACCCTGCCGGAAGAAGAAGTTGCAAGCATCATTGCCGAAGAGGGCGAGATTGATATGAATTGCGACTACTGCGGCAATCACTATCTGTTTAATGCGATGGATATTGCCGAGATCCGCAACAACGCGTCACCAGCCGATCCACAAGTGCACTAATCTTTCACTTCCCCTCTTATTTTAAGCGCCACCACTGCGGTGGCGCTTTTGTTTAGCACGTCACGTTTCCGCTAAAACATTTCATGAAAGCCTTACGTAATTTTCTTTCATGAAAGCGATTACAGTCACAATGTTACCGTTAATAATATCGTTTTATGTCGTTTTAATAACATATTCACGATCACAATGACTATTATTGCCAAAATCTGTCTCGCCCTATGACGGATGTCACAGTGTTTTCCGTCGACGTGGGTTTGTTGAGATACGTAAATCTATGAGCCGTGTCGCGGTCAGGGATGGGAGAACAACCCTACAATTTCAGGCAGTACATATTAGCTAAGGAGAAGTGACATGCGCGTTAAAGATTTAACCCCGCAGGATCTCAAGGCTTATGGTATCAACGATGTTCAGGATATCGTTTACAATCCCGACTACGATACGCTGTATCAGGAAGAGCTCCGTCCAGACCTGGAAGGATATGAGCGAGGAGTGTTAACGAATTCTGGTGCTGTCGCCGTCGACACCGGCATTTTTACAGGCCGATCGCCGAAAGATAAGTATATTGTCCGTGACGACACCACCCGCGACACCCTGTGGTGGTCTGATAAAGGCAGAGGAAAGAACGACAACAAACCGCTCTCTCCTGACGTCTGGCAACATCTTAAAGGCTTGGTGACACAACAACTTTCCGGCAAGCGTTTGTTTATTATTGATGCTTTTTGCGGCGCAAATCCGGACACCCGTCTTTCCGTACGTTTCGTCACTGAAGTGGCCTGGCAGGCCCACTTTGTGAAAAACATGTTTATCCGCCCAACCACTGAAGAACTCGCCGAATTCAAACCCGACTTTATCGTGATGAACGGTGCCAAATGCACCAACCCATTATGGAAAGAACAGGGGATGAACTCAGAAAACTTTGTCGCGTTTAACCTTACCGAGCGCATTCAGCTGATTGGCGGCACCTGGTACGGCGGCGAAATGAAGAAAGGGATGTTCTCGATGATGAACTACCTTCTGCCGCTCAAAGGCATTGCCTCCATGCACTGTTCGGCAAACGTCGGTGAGAAAGGCGATGTAGCTGTCTTCTTCGGGCTGTCCGGTACAGGGAAAACCACCCTGTCAACGGACCCGAAACGCCGTCTGATTGGCGATGACGAACACGGCTGGGACGATGATGGCGTGTTTAACTTCGAAGGCGGCTGCTACGCCAAAACCATCAGACTGTCAGAAGAGGCCGAACCCGACATCTTCCACGCCATCCGTCGTGATGCATTGCTGGAAAACGTCACCGTCCTTGCCGATGGCAGTATCGATTATGATGATGCCTCGAAAACGGAAAACACCCGTGTTTCTTACCCGATTTATCATATTGAGAATATCGTCAAACCGGTGTCAAAAGCGGGTCATGCCACCAAAGTGATTTTCCTTACCGCGGATGCCTTCGGCGTGCTGCCACCCGTTTCTCGCCTCACCGCCAGTCAGACCCAGTACCACTTCCTGTCGGGTTTCACGGCAAAACTCGCAGGAACCGAACGCGGTGTCACTGAACCTACCCCCACCTTCTCAGCCTGCTTCGGCGCAGCATTTCTATCGCTGCACCCGACCCAATATGCAGAAGTGCTGGTGAAACGAATGCAGGCGGTTGGGGCGCAGGCGTATCTGGTTAATACGGGCTGGAACGGCAGCGGGAAACGCATCTCGATCAAGGATACGCGGGCGATTATCGACGCCATTCTTGACGGCGCGTTAGACGACGCCGAAACCTTCACGCTGCCGATATTTAATCTGGCAATCCCAACTGAACTGCCTGGCGTTGAGGCCCGGATCCTCGACCCACGCGGCACCTACGCGACGCCAGAGCAGTGGCAGGAAAAAGCGGAACAGCTGGCGAAACTCTTTACCAGCAACTTTGAGAAGTACACGGATACAGCCGCAGGCGCCGCGCTGGTAAGCGCCGGGCCTAAACTGTAATTTTATAACAGACCACAAACAAAATCATGAAAGGGCTGGTCGACCGCACCTTGATCTGCAGCACAATAGCGGCCCCTGTAACAGGGGCCGCTTTATTGTCTTCCCGTCGCTTTATTTATCGCGCTCCTGTTGTAGTCTGTATAGATTGTGTTTTATAGATCCCGAGTTTTGCAATTCTGCTCCACGCTCGCTTCATCACCATTCTCCCGTCTGTGTCAAACATGGGTGACAATTATTCTGACAGATGGGGCAGAGCAAAAATGACAAGGGAAGGTGCGATTTAATCGTCAGTTATGAGAACATAAGGCTTTCTTTGCCATAGATTTTTCACGATGCCCGCAC